>JANQSB010000132.1 GCA_028284295.1 Myxococcota bacterium
ACGGACAGGCTCGGGGCCTCAGGCAGCAACGATCTCCCCGGGCGACACTTCAACCATCGCATCCCGCAGTGGGAGTGGGGAGCGATATACAAGGCAGCATGAAATGCGGCACTTTGCGATCCTGAGCGCAACGCTCCTGATTGGCTGTGCCGCTACCACGCGAGGCGCAGGCCCGGCCAGGCCGAACGATCCGAGTTCTTGTTTCGTCACCCACCCAGTCACGGGCATCATCCCGGTTCCGGTCAAGCGAGTCGATCCGCTGTATCCTGTTGAAGCAAGGCAGAACGGGGTCACGGGGGAAGTCACGATCGAAGCCTCGATCGGACCGGACGGCGAAGTGATGGGCGCTCGAGTTGTCGAATCGCACCCTCCCGGGGTTTTCGAGGCCACGTCCCTGTTCGCCTATCGCCAGTGGCGCTATTGCGCGCCCAGCCCCGGAGTTCGATACCCGGAGACGTTCAAGACCAGGCTCCGGTTCGCCCTTTGACGCGCATGCCGCCTAACAAGGCGCTGCAGCAGCCGAGCGCCCGATCACCGAGCCTGCTCGAACCAGCGCCGCCTGCATGGCCTCACGCCCATCAGCCGGCTTCAGGTACCTTGGGCGTCGTTGCTAGCCTCACCTTCAAACCAGGCGCTCGCAGCTGAGCGCCGTAGCCGGTGTCACGCTCGCTTCTTGGCACCCTTCTTCTTCGCGGCGGCCTTGGCCTTCTTGGGCTCCTTCGCGCCAGGCACCACCTCCAGGATCACACGGCGCAGCGTGTCTTCGAGCGGCTCTTCCTGGTTCTCCACGTAGGCCCGCAGCACCTGGTTCATCATGGTCTGGTAGCTCCCGCCACCCTGTTCGTGGGCCTGCTTCTTGAACCACTCGAGCACGTCGTCATCGATCCGGATCGTGATCCGCGTCTTTCCCGTCGCGGGCCCGATCACCGGACCCCGGCGCGCCTTGCTGAAGTCGAGGCTCTTCGTCATCGCTTGCCTTCGTAGGCCCTTCGCTCAGGCCTCGTTGCTGGGCGCGCCGAAATCAGGCGGTGCTCCTCGTCGCGCCAGGTGTGCGTCACTACGAGGAGCCTCCCGAGGGCATCCGTTCCGAGCGTCACGAAGCGGTCCTCATCAGCATCCTCGTCTGGCATGGTCAGCGCGAGCTCGTCCTCCAGTGCCGTTGCCGCGTCCGCGAAGTCGATCCCGTGCTTCTCGAGGTTCCCGGCCGCCTTGTCTGGGTCCCACTGCACCATGCACCCGGAGTGTATGCACACCTGTACACAGCTTGCCACGGGCAACGATTACGCGTTGCAGCCCAACATCGGCGCTGCTGCAGCCGGTCGCCTGTCGGGGCGGGTCGGGGCTACGCCGCCCATCTGGGCTATCGCCCAGAGGGCGGCTCGGGGTAGGCTGTGACAGTGATGGCGTGTTCAACGATTCGGCTGGCGCCTGCAGCAGAGCGCCGGGTCCGTTGGGCGGACACAGCGAATTCGCGTGGCGCAGTGATACACGATGAGCTGAGTCCCGAAACAGACAGGAACTAGTGTGGAGCTCTCAGATCTCGGGGCGATCGGGGAGTTTGTGTCCTCGATCGCAGTCCTCGTCACACTGGTGTTTCTGACCATCGAGACCAGAAACAACTCGAAACTTCTTGCGCGATCCAATGCAAGGCAGACGTCGAGTGACCACCGCCGAGCACTTGGCGAGATCCTCGACAAGGAAGTCTCCGAGCTCTTCCTTCGCGGCAATAGCCGCGGACTCGAATCGCTCACTCCAGAAGAGCGCTATCGATTCGATCTCGCCTACTGCATATGGCTTCAGTCAATAGAGCAAGCGTATGCGGATTATCGCGATGGTCTCTATCCGGCAGATCATCTCGCAGCCTACGAGAACACGATCCCGGCGTTTCTGAGAACTCCGGGCGGGTCGCAGTGGTGGGAAGAGCGCCGGATGTGGTTTGGTCACGCCTTCCGCGCCGAAGTCGAGCGACTACTGGAGGCTCCGCCAGAAGATGCTGTCGAATCGGGGCCGAAGTCCGCATAACAAAATGCTGAAGACGCGCGAGGCGCCGCCCAACAAGTTGTTGGAGACGGACGTGGCCAAATCTGGGCGTAGGCGGGGTGCTAGCCTTCTGGCGTCAACCGTTGTTGACGTAGTGAGCCCGGCGGCGCGCCGCGCCGCTCGACAACCGATCCGTTGGGCGGCGGCGCGCGTCCTCGGCCAGGCTGCGCTCGTCTCTGCTCCGATCATGCCGCGCTCGAGAGGCGGCGCTCCGAGAGTTCTTCGACCAGGCGTACGACATCCGCTTGCGCGGCTGCTACGGATCGGCGATGTCGCTCGTCGCCGAACTCCTGGTACTCGATGGCGACGCGGTAGGTCTCACCGACACCGAGATACCTGCTCAACGTGCGCAGGTGCGGGGTCAAATGGTCCATGCCGGCGCGCAGCCCTCCGGGTGCGAAGCCGAACTCGCCGCTCGACGTGAGTATCACGAGCGATTTGCCTTCCAGGATCGGCTCGAGCGGCCAGTCGCCACGGCCCAGGTCGAAGGTGAAGGTCTCGTCCACGCGGACGACCTGGTCGACCCACGCCTTCAGCGCGGCTGGCATTCCGTAGTTGTACATGGGCGCGGCGATCAGCAGAAGGTCGGCCTGGCGCAGCTCGGCGATCAGCGTGTCGGAGAGCGCGAGGAGGCGCCGCTGCTCCGAACTGCGTTCGGTCTTCGGGGTGAAGGCCGCGCCGATCCAGGCCTCGGAAACCGCGGGCGGGGGCGCCGAGCCGACATCGCGATGCAGCCATGCATCGTGACGCCAACGAGCCCGCCACTCGCCGACGAAGCGATCGGCGAGCGCACGCGAGAGCGAGCGCTCCCGGCGAGCACTGGCATCGACCCGAAGAATGGTGAAGTCAGACGACATCTCGAGACCTCCCTGTGCCGCAGCCAAAATCAGCTTCTGGGCACAGAATCGGGCTTCCAAGGCCATTCAGGCAAACGAGAAAGCTTCATCGACAGATGAGGTGAATTCATCTATAAGGCGAGCATGTTCGCCCGCATACCCTCCCCCTCAGCCCTGCGAACCTTCGAGGCCGCCGCCCGGCTCGGTAGTTTCAAGGCCGCCGCCAAAGAACTCTCCGTGACGCCCACAGCGGTCTCCCACCAGATCCGCACCCTCGAGGAGCACCTGGAAATCCCGCTCTTCGTCCGTCGGACACGTGCCGTAGCGCTGACCGAGAGCGGCCAGCGGCTCTCCGAGGCAGTGCACCAGGCCTTCCAGCGGATCATGGTGGCGCTCGAAGAGGTCTCGGCAACGGAGACGGTCCTGAGCGTGAGCACGACGCCTGCGTTTGCTGCCCTCTGGCTCGTGCCCAGGCTGAGCCGTTTCGAAGAGCGTTATCCACAGCTCCGTGTCCAACTGGTCGCGAGTACGGCCCCAACGGATCTCCAACGGGATCGCGTCGTGGACGTCTCGGTTCGCTACGGCACCGGACCCTATCCGAGCCTTCGTGCTCATGCGCTCGCCGACGAAACCTTCGGCGCCTATGCCACGCCCGACTACATCCAGCGGCTCGAGCGGTGGGAGGACGCCGAACTGGTCGAGACCGCGTGGCAGCAGCCAGGCTTCGAGGATGTCTCGTGGGATGCGTGGCTTGCTGCGGCGGGGCTTCCCCGACCTACGAAGCTGAGATCACGACACTTCGATCAAGAGCACTATGTCGTTCAGGCCGGCTTGGCTTCCCAGGGGCTCGTGCTAGCGAGCTCTCTCCTGGTGGGTGACCTCGTAGCACGCGGATGGCTGGAACCCTATCGCCCCGAGACTCGAATAGCGGGTCGCCGATACACGGCGCTTTCTCTGCCCAGCCGCGCCTCGTCGCGGAAGGTCTCGCAATTCCTCGAATGGCTGGAGGAGGAAGCGGCAGGCGATGCACCAGTCGGCCGCCGCCCAACAAGGCGCCGCAGCTGACGTGACACAGCGCGTTCCAATCGGAGTCTGGTAGCATTCCGGCATCAACGTGCCTCGGCGACGGTCGGCGGCCTGTGCCACGCAACTGAGCGCCCAGTCCGTTAGGCTGAACTCACTTGTTCGCAGACACCCGCGCAACAAGGAGATCGGTGCGCAGAGAACCGGGGCCGTGAGTCGGCGCTTCTCCGCCTACCTTCGGGATCTCGAGCGCGGGCCTAACAAGGCCCTCGAGACGGACGCGTCCACGCCTCAGCGCTAGCAGCGTGCTAGCCTTCTGGCCTCAACCGTTGTTGGAGTTGCGGGCTCGCCGCCGGGCCGCGCCGCTCGACAACGGATCCGTCAGGTGGCGGTGCTTTCCTTGTCGTCGGTGCTCCCCGAACAAGAGCTGCTCTCGACCATCGCAGAGATGGGTATCGGGATCGTTGGCTTCGCGGTCGTCGCCGACATCCTTCGCTCCCGTTCTACCAGCGACGTGGTGCGGCTGTACAATCTTCGAGACGTCGCCGAGATCGGCCTGATGATCGCGGTCCTGAGTGTCTTCCCTTCCATGCTTCACGGCCTCGGGCTCTCGGCCGAGGCCAGCTGGCGCACGACGGGCGGCGGCGTTCTGGTCTGGACTGGGATCGGCGTCGCCAGCTCGTTCCGCAGGCGGGGGCCGGCATCTCTGGTCGGCGCTGCCAGAAGCAATCGGCTCGTCTCGGTCATCGTCTACATGCTGATCGGGCTCAACCTGGCACTTGCGTTCTCGAACCTGGTTGGCGCGGGTCCATCTTCTGGAGCTCGACACGTGGCGTGGGCGCTGTCGGCGCTCGGTCAAGCCGGAACCATGTTCATATCGTCGGTGTTCAGTCGTTCAGCCGAGGTGCCCGCTACCCAATAGACCGTTGCAGTGGCCTGCTGCTCAGGTGGCCTACCGAGGCGTGGTAGAATCGCGACGTCCATGTTGTTTCGTCTACGTGCAGGCCGCCGCAAGTCCGGTCTGTGAGGCGGCACGAAGAAATCGGAGGGTGCGATGGACCTCGGCGAACATCTCCTCTGCCTCGACGTAGAGAACCTCGAAGCCTCGCTCGATTTCTACACGAAGCTCGGCTTCCGTCTCACCGAGGATCATCGACCCAAGCGATGGGCCGTGGTCGCCCATAGCAATCTCGTCGTGTGCCTGTTCGAAGGAATCGAAGAGAACCTCATGAACTTTCGAGGTGGCGACATCAGCGCGATCCAAGAGGAGGCGGTCGCGAACGGCCTCGACTTCACGAAGCCCGCTAAGCAGCACCCAGATGGCTCCTGGAACGCCACGATCCATGATCCCGATGGGAATGCGATCTTCTTCAACACCTTCCCCGATGAGCGAGAGCGCTACGCCAGGACTGGCAGCATCGCCGACTAGCGCGATGCCTGACATCGGTGATGCAGCGTTCCAGCGCCGTCCGGTGGGCACTGGGGCAGTGCTGCCTGCCTGGGCTACGCCCATCAGCCGGCTCGGCTACCTTCGGCGCCTGGTGGCCCATTCACCTTCGACTCGGGCGCTCGCAGCTGGGTGCCGTATCCGTTGGGCTTCAGGCACAGCGGAGTGAGCCTTCCCCAGACGCTCGAGACCAGTCGGCTCAGGCTGCGCCCGTTCGCGGAATCGGATGGCCCAGCAGTCCTCGACTACTCGCAGGACGCCGATTGGGCGGAGTACCAGCAGACGACGCCAGCGTCCGAGAGGGAGGCAGAGCGTGTCGTCGCCGAGCTTCGACTTCGCGACTGGGAGAGTCAACCTGCCTGGGCAATCACTCGCTCGGGCCAGGTGATCGGTCTCGTCAGCCTCGTCTTCCGTGCCGAGTACCGGATCGCTTCTCTCGGATACGGGATTCATCGGGATCACCGGGGTCTGGGGCTCACCGGAGAGGCGATTCGAGCGATCCTTGCCGAGGCCTTCGCCGCCCATCCGGAGCTTGCGAGGGTCACGGCGAACACCGATGCGAGAAATCACAGCTCGAGTCGCTTGCTCGAGAAGCTCGGCTTCACCCTGGAAGGGACTCTTCGGTCGGGTGCGCTGACCGCCAAGGGCGAGCTTGTGGACGGCGCCATCTATGGGCTCCTCCGGTCTGAATGGTAGGCCGCCCCGGCAGAGGACAGAGACTGCGATCGCGGAGCTACGCCGCGATGTGGGCCTGTCCCGAAGCGAGTTCATCGAAGCGGTCGAGCCGAATCGAGAGGCCTTCGTATCCAGCTGTTCCGGAGTCGCGGATGGCGCTCCTGACGGAGTGGCTCCCCATCGACGGTCCGAGCTAGGCCACCCCCCGCCCGACGATCGAGCAGCCTTGCTCACGGTCGATGCCGGGTGGGGCGTGGCAGCCTCTGCCTCCTGGCCCGGTCCGACCGGCGCCTGTGGCATCATCGGGTCCCGAGCCGAGCGCTCATCGCGCTTCCAGGGTGGGAGTAGCCGAGCGCCCGATCCACCAGGCGGCGTGGCGCGTGGAGATCCGCACCAAGCGAATCTACGAAGAGCCCAGCTCGTCCGACGGTGTTCGGGTTCTGATCGACAGGCTCTGGCCTCGCGGAGTCTCCAAGGACGCCGCCGCCATCGACTTCTGGGCCAAAGCCGTGGCCCCCTCGAACGAGTTGAGAGTCTGGTACGGGCACGATCCCACCAAGTGGCCCGAGTTTCGCCGGCGCTACTTCGCGGAGCTCGACGCGAACCCCGAGGGCGTGGCCGAGGTCGAGTCCCGGATCGACGGCGTCACTGCGACTCTGGTCTTCAGCTCGAAGGAGGAGCGAATGAACAACGCCTCCGCGTTTCGCGACTATCTCGAGCGGCGCAGATCGATCCGCCGGGCGGCGCGATGAGTGGCTTCGAGATCCGCGAGGCCCTTCCCTCGGATCGCGACGCCATCCTCTCCTTCGACCACGTGTTTCAGGCCGATCCGGGCCGGGCGTCGTTCATCGACAGAGCGCTCCGCACGGCGACTTGTCTCGTTGCGGACCGCAACGGTCGGGCAGTCGCCTATGGGGTCCTCGAATACACCTTCTTCGGAAACGGGTTCGTCTCCATGGTGTACGTCGCCGAGGCGCACAGGCGGAGGGGCATGGGTCGCGCTCTACTGGTGGCCCTCGCGGATCGATGCACCACAGAGAAGCTGTTCACATCCACGAATCGCTCGAACGAGTCGATGCAGTCGCTCCTCGGGACCCTCGGATACGTCCCGAGCGGCTCGATCGAGAACCTGGACCCAGGCGATCCCGAGCTCGTCTACTTCCTCGATCTGCGCGGCTGTGCATCGATCGGGGTGGCAGAGCCTACGCTCCCGACCTGACGCCGTACAGAGTCACGGGCTCGATACGATAGGTTCGCGCCGTGCCGTCCTGGAAGCTCGAACTGCGGTCGGCAACGAACCACTCGGGTGGGTCCGGAAACGCCCGTTGCAGCTGGGCGAGGACACGCTCTTCCGGCTCACGGATGCTGAAGCGGCCTTCGCCATGCACGCTTTCCCACTCGTAGACACCATCCGAGAGGCTCGTGTCTACCTGGAAGCCGACGCGCGAATCCTGCGCGGCCAGCTCGCTCTTTCGCCCGGGTGAAGTGATTCCCACGAGGCACCCGTCGAGGTAGGTGCACCCCAGCGTGATCACGTACGGGACTTCCGAGACGAACGCCACCCTCACGAGCTCTGCACGTTTCAGCACCGCCTCGATCTCGTCCCGACCGAGCTGCGTCTCGGGCATCGCGTCCTCCTGCCAAGGGCATCCGAGCGACGATGGTCGCGAATGCAACGTTGCCTAACAAGTCGTTTCGGTAGAGGTGCTCCAGCTGCGCCGAGCCCGACCGTGGTACAATCGAGTCCGTACCAGGCGTTCCCGCGGCGCTGCGGCAGATCGCCGCGCTCCGCCGAACCGCGATCCGTCAGGCAGCGCGAGGTCGAGGGACATGGAGTGGTATTCCGGCCAGTTCATGATCTTCTTCGCGACGATCGATCCCGTGAGCACCCTCGCCCTGTTCGTGGGGCTCACGGCCAGGGTCTCGGCACGAGACCGTAGGAGGGTCGCGTTTCGGTCGGTCGGATACTCCGCCGCGATTCTGGTGGCATTCGTCCTCGTTGGGCAACTCCTCCTCGGTTCGCTGGGCATCCGGCTCGCCTCGTTCCAGCTCGCGGGCGGCATCATCTTCTTCCTGTTCGGCGTCCAGATGGTGTTCGGGTCGGGGGCCGCAGCCTCCAGCGAAGGCCCCGAGGCCGAGCACGACATTGCGGTCTTTCCGCTTGCAGTGCCATCCATGGCCAGTCCCGGGTCCATCCTCGCTGCCGTGGTTCTCACCGACAACCGGGAGTTCACCGTCGCCGAGCAAGCCGTCTCCACCCTTCTCCTGCTGGCCGTGCTCGGCATCACCCTGGTCCTCCTGCTCCAGGCGAATCGGATCTACAGCCTGATCGGGAACGCGGGATCCACACTGCTGGTGCGGATTCTGGGCCTGGTTCTCGCGGCACTCGCAGTCGAGATGGTCCTCGAGGCAGGCAGCGAGCTCCTGCTCGAGATGCGCGCTGCCCAGTGACGACACGCCGCAGCTGACCGTTCCCCGCTCTTCCCGATCGACCTGCTCTACCCTCCGGACGTCGAAGCGGGTACCTCCGGCTGCCCGGCCGGTCCGGCCGGAAGCCGAGGGGATCGCGTCGCCAGGCAGTAGAGGTCCCATGCATCGTGGTTTCGTTACGAAGGCCGTCTGACTCCGAGATCCACGGGGTGCTCGGTGCCCGAGCCGAGTTCACCTATCCCGAAGTGGGCGCGACCGCCAAGCTCGCAGAGGGCCGGTCCGAGCCCGGTCTCGCCACCACCTACGACGTGGATCATCACCGCTTCCCGCTCGGCCTGGGGCGCCCTCTCTACGAGCGCGCGTGCGCTGCACTCATCGCATGGCGGCATTTCGAGATCCCGTGGCTGAAGCTCTGCGGGGGGCGTCCGGTCTCGCCTGGCCAGGTCGTGGCTACCCTCCTCCCCATCGCCGGCCTCTGGTTCCTGAACCCGTGCCGGGTCGTCTATGCGGAGCTCCAGCCCGGGGCCGACGCCGCAGCCTTCGCCTACGGCACTCTCCCCGGCCACCCGGAATGCGGGGAAGAGCGCTTCTCCGTCATCTACGACCCTGCGTCCGATCGCGTGCTCTACGAGATCACCGTGTTCTCGCGCCCAGGGCGGCTCTTCTCACGGGTCGGCTACCCGTTCGCTCGCCGGCTGCAGCGCAGCTTCGTGGCTGCGTCCGCCGCGGCTCTGGCGGAGGCTGCTACCTGACATCGGCGTTGCTGCGGCCGCGGCGACGCCTAACAAGGCGTCGCGGCGGGCAGGGTCATCGCCCGGCATCGCTGTCGGTCGGCTCGTGCGATCCGACGGCGTCCGTTCTGGTATCCTCGCGACTCAACCAGCGGCGTTCGCGGCCGAACGCCGCTGCTGTCAGGCGCCGCAAGGCCGGGAGGTCGTGGTGAACTGGGACGCGCTCGGGGCGATCGCGGAACTGCTCGGCGCTCTGGGCGTGGTCGTGACACTCGCGTACCTCGCCCTTCAGATCCGTCGCAGCAACATCCTCGCGGTGGCGGAGTCGCACCGGTACTCCAATCAGGTGGCCGCGGCGAGCATTCTCGCGGTCGTACAAGACGGAGAAGTGGCGAAGATATTCAGGGAGGGGCTGGTCGATCGCGCCGGTCTGGCCGCCGACGATCTGACTCGCTTCGACATGCTTCTCAGCAGTCTCGTCGGCGCCTTGTCGGCTTCCATCATGGACCAGATGACACTGGGAATCTACGGAGACGACAGGATCTCCGACCAGAGATCCTCGCTACGGATGATCCTGTCGACTCCGGGTGGAGCGGCTTGGTGGAGTCTCCACCGCGAGAGCTACCCTAGCGCGTTCCAGAGATTCGTCGCCGAGGAAGCCGCCGATCCGGAGCCGCCCGCCGAACGATGAGAGCTGTCGTCTACCACCAGCACGGTTCGACCGACGAACTCGTCGTCGAGGACCTTCCCGAGCCGCAACTTCGCCCCGGCGACGCGCTCATCGAGGTCGGCGCCGCATCCCTGAACGGCTTCGACCCGATGATGCTCGCCGGGAGTACCTCGCTCGAGACACCGCTTCCCATGGTCCCATGCGGGGACTTCGCGGGCCGGATCCTCGCGTTCGCGGAGGGTTCCGACCCGGGCCCGTGGAAGGAAGGAGATCGGGTCTGCCCGCATCCGTTCGTGCTCGGAGAGGGGATGACCGGCGAGACACGCGTCGGTGCAGCCTGCGAGCGGGTCCGGATCCCGATCCCGAACCTGATCGCGATCCCGGACGGGGTAAGCGACGTACAGGCAGCCAGCCTGCCGATCGCCTACGGCACCGCCTATCGGATGATGATCACGCGCGGAGAAGTCAGGGCCGGGGAGACGGTGCTCGTCCTCGGCGCGACCGGGGGCGTCGGCACCGGCTGTGTCCAACTGGCCAAGAGCCTCGGCGCAACCGTGATCGCCACCGGTAGCTCGGAGGCGAAGCTCGACGCACTGCGGGATCTCGGGGCCGACCACGTGATCGACAACAAGCAGGACGACTGGGTCCGCGCCGTTCACGAGATCGCCGGCAAGCCTCGGATGCTCGGATCCGGTGGCGTCGACGTCGTGATCAACTACATCGGTGGGGAGACCTGGGCGGAGTCACTCCGCTGCTTGCGGTCCGACGGACGGATGTTGACCTGCGGCGCGACGATCGGCTTCAATCCGCCGACCGACATCCGCTACATCTGGACCTACGAGCAGCGCATCATCGGCTCGAACGGCTGGACGCCAGACGAGCAGCGCAAGCTCCTCGAGCGCGTCGCCGCAGGCGACCTCGCCCCCGTCATCGACTCCGTCGTGTCCCTCGAAGGCGCCAGGAGTGCCATGGACGCACTCATCGACCGCCGTGTCTTCGGGAAGGTGGTCATCGAACCCGCGCTCGGGCCGAGGTCTGGTAGCCTCTGCAAGTGAAAGCTGGGCGCTTCGGGCCGGCCAGCCGCGCGCCCCGTCCGCTAGGCGGCCAGGCGGAGAGTCGATCTGGACGGCCACGAAGCACTTTCTGGGATCGCCGAGATCGCCGTCGCGCTCGCAGGCTTCTCCGGCCTCTTCTCGGCGCTGCGGCGAGGCCAAGGGCAGGTCTTCCAAGAGCCCGAGCGGAGGGCGCTTCTCTTCCTGCTCGCAGCGAGTCTGGGTGCCGCGGTCCTCGCTCTTCTCCCCCTGCCCCTGCTCCTCTTCGGCGTTCCTGAGGCCACCGTATGGCTCATCGGTTGCTCGGCACTGGGCGTCTTCATGGCGGCCACCGGCGTCTGGGGCACACGGTCAGCCCGGGTGGCACGCTTCCCGATCGTCTTCTGGACGTTGACCTCCATCGCCTGGGGCTTCACTCTGCTCCAGTTCGTCGGCGCGACGGGCCTGCTCGGGCTCCCCCGCGTCGCTGTCTTCGCGGCGGGTCTCTGGTGGCTCATCTTGAGCGCTGCGCTGCAGTTCTTCGTTCAGGCGCTGGCCACCACACGATCCTAGACCGACGGGGGTCGCCTGACACAGGTGCTGCAGTTCGTTGGGCCGAAGGAGCGAGAGAAGGAACGAGAGAGGGAGTGAGAGAAGGAGCGAGAGATGAAGCTGGGCAGAACGACACCGATCCTCAGGATCTTCGACCTCACGAAGGCGAAGGAGTTCTACGTCGACTTCCTGGGCTTCAGGATCGACTGGGAGCATCGCTTCGGCGAGAACTTCCCTGTCTACCTTCAGATCTCGCGGAGTGACTGCGTGCTCCACCTGTCCGAGCACCACGGCGATGCCACTCCTGGATCACGGGTCATCGTAGAGACCTCGGGGATCGAGGACTTCTGCAAGGAACTGGACGGGCGCGACTACCGCTACTTGAAGCCCGAGATCGAAGACACGGACTGGGGCAGCCGGGTCCTGTCGGTCACCGATCCCTTCGGCAATCGTCTGACCTTCTCGCAGTCCGGAGACTGAGCCGGACTGAAGGCCTGCCACTCGACCAGCGGCTGCAGCTGACGCCGAACCCCGGCCAGGGTCTCTACCAGGGCGTGCCGTCCTTGCGCATGCACGGACTGCCGTCCCGACACATCATGTCCACATCGGAGCAGGTCGTGAGATCGTCCGGATCGCGTGAACCAACCCCCAGCTACACAGCCATCAGCCGCTAGGCGACAGCGTCGGGCCGATCGCGCAGCTCGAAGACGTAGAAGCCGAATCCAAGGGTGTCGCGGCCCCATCGCTGGTAGGCCTCGTTCCAGCTCCTCCAGTGCACCAGCTCGGCTCTCGCATCCTCGTCTTCGGGCACCCCGGCGCTCCGGGCCTCCGCCTCGCGGAGAAAAGACGACTCGAACTCGTCCCACTCCTCGAGCGAGCTCACCTCGGAGTGGATCAGGACCCAGCCGGTCCTGGCCCCAAGCGCCTCGTTCGAAGCGTGGTCGGCCAGGTGGTGCCCCTCGAAGGGGGTCACGTGCAGATATTCCTGCGGTGGCTCCTGTCGCCAGTAGCCCTCGCCCACGAGAAGGCGCCCGCCGGGCTTCACGAATTCGTGCATCCGCTCCAGCGTTCGCAGGAGACCCTCGCCCGGGGAGCCGAAGGCGTGAGTCGCCCCCACACAGATCGCCGCATCGAACTCCCTCCCGAGCCCACAGTCGGCGATCTCATCGTTCATCCACGAGAGGCGGCCGTCCCCGCGAGCTCGCAGCCTGGCGAGTTCGAGCTCCGCCTCATCGGGGTCGACGCCGACGCCCGTGCACCCGGTCGTCTCGGCCAGCATCTGGAGCATCTCCCCTCGCCCACAGCCGACATCGAGGACCCGACTGCCCTCCGAGAGCCGAAGGCGGCGTAGCAGCTTCTCGATTCGCTCCGTCCTGGCCGGAGCGTTGAATCTGCGTTCGGATCGCTCCACAGATCGAGATTAGCCGCTGCGCCGAGCAGGAGGAGCAGCGAGCGCGGTAGTAGCTCGCTTCGATCGACTTCGATTGGCGCGCAGCGGCACACTGGGAAGGCTCGTTCGGACCCGGTCGGCCCGGCTGCTGACCGCTGTACGCCGATCCACGGGGAAGCGGAGTGGCTCGCTCGGGACCGATTCGAGGCGTGGTAGGCTCTCCACGTGGCGTTCTCAGCTGCAACGGCAGATCGCCGCCAGTCGCTGAACGCCGATCCATCAGGCGGCGAGGTGTTCGATCACGTCGGGGTACACGTCTCGGACTTCGCTGCCGGCAAGCGCTTCTACTCGGCGATCATGTCCGAGCTCGGGTTCGAGCTCCTGCAGGAGAACGAGGCCGGCGGCGGCCGCTGGCTCGTGTTCGGCGCGGGGCCCGCTGCGCCCTTCTTCGTCGTCGCGTGGGCGCCCGATCGCTCCGTGGCGCCGGTCCACCTTGCTTTCATGGCGTCGTCGACGTCGGCCGTCGACAGCTTTCACGCGGCGGGTCTTGCGGCAGGCGGGCGCGACAACGGCCCTCCCGGACCCCGCGCCGGCGTCACTCCCTACTACGCCGCGTACCTCCTCGACCCGGACGGGCTGAACGTAGAAGCGGGCTTCCGCGGTGCGCAGGGTCCGTCGGGCGGCGAGTGAACGGCTTCTCGCATGGCTCCTTTGACGCTGAGCTTCGAGTCGGAGCTGGAGGCTGCACCGGAGCGTGTGTGGTCGTGGGCGACCTCCGTTGCCGGCATCCTCGCTGAACTGAGCCCGCTCGCGCGGATGACGACACCCCCTGGTCTCACCAGCATTCTCGACGTCGACGTAGAGCTCGGGAAGCCGCTGGCTCGCAGCTGGGTTCTCCTGTTCGGTTTCCTTCCTCTCGACCGGACGGATCTGACTCTCGTCGCGCTCGACGAAGGCCGCGGGTTCGTCGAGCAGTCCCCCATGCTCAGCATGCGTCTCTGGCGCCACGAGCGCACGATCGACCCCGTCGCGGGCGGCTCGAGGATCACGGACCAGCTCACCTTCGAGCCTCGTTTCGGCGCTCCGCTCGTGAAGTGGTGCGTCGGCGTACTCTTCCGACACCGCCACCGCGTCCTGCGCCGGGAGCTGGGAACGCTCGCTCCGTGAGATCCCGCGCGCTCCGTGGCTTCGCGGCTCGGCAGGGTCAGGGTCCTGCAGCGACCCGCCGGCAGCGCGTGCCGAACGCCTCCGGCATATTCCGGCGCCCACGCGCGTAGGTCCCGGCGGCAGGTTGCCCCGGTGACCGGGGCGCCGGATTCACGCCATGAGGACGACCCGGAGCGACGACGTGTTCGACGAACTCGAGGCCATCAATGCCCGTCCCAACCCCTTCGAGTCCTACACCGCCCGCGAGCTGTGGACGAATCCGCACACCTCGGCGCGGATGCTGGAGTTCCATCTCGACGAGAGCGTCGACATGTCCTCGCGCAGACCGGGATTCATCGATCGCTCCGTCGAGTGGATCACCGGGCACTTCGACGTCGGTGCGGAGACCCGGGTCGTCGACTTCGGCTGCGGCCCGGGACTCTACACCCGAAGGCTCGCCGAGCGGGATGCGACGGTCACCGGAGTCGACTTCTCGATTCGCTCGATCGAGTACGCGCGGGAAGTCGCCGCCAGGAAGGGGCTGAGCATCCACTACCTGGATCAGGACTATCTGGACTTCGAGACGACGGAATCGTTCGATCTCGTCCTGATGATCATGTGTGACTTCTGCGCCCTCAGCCCGGCCCAGCGGAATTCGATGCTTCGGAAGTTCCTCGGCATGCTGGGACCCGGCGGTGCGGTTCTCCTGGACGTGTATTCGAGGGCAGCCTTCGAGCAGCGCGAAGAGGCAGCGACCTATGGAATCGATCTGATGGATGGATTCTGGTCGCCCGACAGGTACTACGGGTTTCTCAACACCTTCAAGTACGAAGAAGAAGCGGTGGTGCTCGACAAGTACACGCTGGTCGAAGCGTCGGGGAGCCGCACGGTCTACAACTGGCTGCAGTACTTCAGTGCCGACGAGCTGGAGAGAGAGTTCGTGGACGCGGGATTCGCCATCGAGGCACTCTTTGCCGACGTTTGCGGTACGCCGTACGACGCGGAGGGTCACGAATTCGCCGTCGTCGCCCGGAAGGCGGCCGGCTGACCAGCCGTCTTCGCGGCGGCCCGAGAGCCCGCTTCCATATGGTCGGGTAGTCTTCGGGCGTCTCGTCGGATCGATCCTGTGGCTCGTATCCGCCGGCACGCTACTCGCGCTCCTCGTCCTGTTCGGGATGCAGGACTGAGTGGTTGCTGCTGGCTTCGGGAGTTGCCCCGCATGAGCTCTGCACGAAACCTTCTCCTGGCCATCGCACTCGTCGTCGTGGCGCTTCCTGGCAGCGCCGACGATGGAGAGGCGGTACGTACCGCGTTCTCCGCGTATCGCGCTGCGGTGTTGGCGGGTGATGGGGCCGCCGCCGCCGGCCTCTTGAGCACGTCGACGCATCAGTACTACGGCGAGATGCAGCAGCTCGCCCTCCATGGCGACGCGCCTACGGTGCAAGCGCTGTCCCTCGTCGATCAGATGCAAGTGCTGCTGTTTCGGCTGAGAGTGCCAGCGGAGCAGTTGGATGAGCTGTCACCCAAGGGGCTGGTCGCGCACTCGGTCGACGAGGGCTGGATCGGCAAGGACAGTGTCCTGACCCTGGCGCCGGGCAAGGTCCAATCGGAGGGTGACGTGGCGGTCCTTCACGTGTTCGTGAACGGGCAGGACGCAGGCCCGGCCTTCCGCTTCAACCGCGAGCCGACCGGTTGGAAGCTGGATCTGCTCCCGACCCTGCAGGCCAGCAATGCAACGCTTCAGCTGGCCGCCAAGGAGCGGGGAGTGTCCGAGGACGAGTTCATGCTCATTCTCATGGAGTCGATCCTCGGCCGGAAGGTGACGCCAGACGCGTGGACACCGCCGCGACCCGGCGAGCGCCCCGCCCCTCAGGCAGCGGAAGACAGCTGATGCTCCTCGTCTGCTACCGGCTCGCGCTGGTCGCGAATCTCTGCCTGCTCGGAGTCGGCTTCTCGAATCCGAGCTGGCTCGAGCCTGCGCTGCCAGAGTCCGTCCGGGCGTATCTCGAATCGACGCCCGAGCCCGGTGCGGCGCTCCTCGGGGTCATGTTCCTCGCCCTTCTCTGTTACGTCGCGGGATGTGTGGGTGCACTCTGGTTCTGGCGACCGAGTCGCCATCTGTTCGCCAGCAGCGTGATCGCGATGATCCTGCTCAACCCGGCGCTGGGCCCGAGTATCGACCCGGGCTGGAAGGACCTGCTCGAAGAAGCGGGGACACTGCTCGACGGGATGCTCGTCTGCGCCATGTTCGCAAGCCCGCTGCGGGACCGGTTCGGAGCGTCTGCGGCCTAACATCGGCGCCTGCAACAGCCGTGCGAGACAATGGCCCTGTGCGCGAACGGGTCTTCCACCTCGCGGTCGGGTCGTGGTAGCCTGGGGTCATGACGATTCAGGATCTCGGTAGCCTCGGAGAGCTGATCGCTGCCGTCGCCACGGTTGCAACGCTGATCTATCTCGCCGCCCAGATCCGCCAGAATACGTCGACGGTTCGCTCGAGCAGTGCGGCGGCGCAGAACCAGAACCAGAACACCCTCCTTCTCAGTCTCGCGCAGGACCCGGAGCTCAACCGGATCTTCTGGGCGGGCCTGGAGGCTCGGAGCCGGCTGGAAGCCGCGGAGCAGCGCCGATTCGATGCCATCATGGCTGCGATGCTGAACAACTACGAGCAGACCTGGCGCTTCTTCAACGAACGCACCATCGAGGAGGGCGCCTGGTTGGGCCAGCTCGACTCGATCCGCTGGTTCGTCGCGCAGCCCGGCTTCGAGGAGTACTGGACGAAGTGGAGCAACATGGTCTCGCATGACTTCGCCGAGGTCCTGATGGACGCCAGCCGGTCCGGGAGCGGCTCGGCCTGACGTGGGCGCGGCTGCCGCCGAGCGCCGGTCCCGCTAGTCGGCATGGTCCGGACCTACCGCGGTAGCTGCCACTGCGGGCGGATCCAGTTCGAGGTGGACGGCGGGTCCGGGGTAGCAGGCTCTCGTAGTGCGCATGCACGGCCCAGCCACTCCTCGAAGCGGGTTGGGGACGGGGGGCGATTGACCGCTGTCGACTCCGGGCGGCATAATCTGGAGACAGGGTCGAGCGGGTCGGCGTCGGCGTCGTTGCTGGCCGTCGGAATGCCGATCCGTCGGACGGGGCAACGACGAGCTCCATGACGCTATTCGAGTACGTCGCGATCGCCTTCTCGCTCGTCTTCTCCTTCAGCGCCATGCGGCTCCTGTCGGGTCTTCCCTATGCGATCCGCCCGGGCAAGCGCTACTGGGTTCATCTCGCGTTCGTCCTGATCCATCTCCTTGGCACCTCGCTGAGCTTCTGGGCCTTCTGGGGGCTTCGGGACACGGACTGGACGCTGCCGAAGTTCCTTCTGGTCCTCGGTTCGCCCGGTGCGGTCTTCTTCATCTCGTGTGCGCTCGTACCAGAGTCCCCCTCCGCCATCACGTCCTGGCGGAGCCACTACTTCGCGACGAGGCGTTCGTTCTTCCTCGGACTGATCGTCTGGGCTCTGGTCGGCAGCGGGGTGACGACCTTCGTCGCGGGCCTTCCCTGGCTCCATCCCGTACGAGCCAGTCAGGCCTTCCTTCTCCTGCTCGGTGCGCTCGGAATGTCCTTCGCCAGCCCGCGAGCACACGCCGCACTCGCGTTGGGTGTCATCGCCGCGCTGGCAGTCATTGCGTCGACCGTCTACTTCCAACCCGTGTCCATCCCTCGATGACAGCTGCGGACGCACTGCCGACGATCGCCGAGATTGCCGTCACCCTGGCGGGCTTCAGCAGCCTCCTCGTCGTGTTTCGCCCGACCGCCACGTCCCGGTGGACCGAACACGAGCTGGTCCGGATCCGTGCGCTCATCACGACCTGTGTCGTGGTGCTCGTCTGCGCCCTGGTCCCGTTCGGACTCGCCGGGCTGCGCTTCTCCGACGACGTGAGCTTCGGAGTTCCGCTCGCGGCATACGGGCTCTTCAATCTCGTATACCTGACGCTCAACGTGAGAAAGATCATGTCTCAGAAGATCCGGGTCTCGGCCCCTCGGTTGACCCTACCGGTCCTCGCGATCTCGGCAGCGGTCAACCTCGTGGTGCTCTCGAGTGGACTCGGGATCTTCCTTCCCTTCGATCCAGGAGTCCTGGTGCCCGGCCTCGTGTGGGGACTGGTGGCCGCGGTCGTCACCCTTCTGGCGACGGTGACCTTCCTCACGCAGTCCGCGGCCGACGACCGGGAAGACGTCGAAGCCGGTCCGAGATAGACGGGCTCGGACGACCGCCGTACCGCAGCACTCGCGCGGGCACGAGATCGGGCGTGGTAGAGTGGTGGTCCGGGGAGGCGCTTCAGGTTGACTTCGCGGGAAACGCCGAGCCGTCCCGACGGCGGTAGCCCCCCTGCGGTTCGGGAGCGGGGCGTGTCGCCTGGCAGCCTTCGGCTGTCACGAGTCCTTGCGGGGTCGCTCGCGGTCGCCGTCACCGTTTCGACCTGGGAGCCTTTCGGCTCCGGCTTCCTCATCGGCCACGGCCCCTCCTTCCGCCGCACTCTGATCGTGATGGTGTGGCTCGCGGCCTTCTCGGCGTCCTTTCCGCGCCGCATGGGTTCCGTGCCGTCCCAGGGAGTGTGGGCGGCATCGTGGATCGTGCTGCTCCCGTTGGCTCTGTTCTGCTGGTGGCGCTACGCGGATGCCTGAGGTTCACGACGAGGCCCGAAGGGTCCGGCCGCCAGGCGGCAGCCGTTGAGCGGGCTCACCTATGCGCAGTACCTGGCGAGGCGCGGCCTATCGGGCCAGGCTTCCACGCGAGAGGTGCTGCTGGGCCCGTGGTCCGCACCGGGCTTCCACCTGTTCTGGCGCCGCTGGAATCCGCACCTCGGGTACCTGCTCTTCCGCACCTATGTGGCCCTGGGCGGCGGCCGCCACCACGCGCTCTCTTCTCTCGTCGTCTTCCTCCTCGCCGGCGCGGCCCATGACCTCGTGGTCCCGCTTCTCACCGGCTTCCCGTCGATCGGCGTGACGGTCGCGTTCGGCTTCTATTGGGCCGCGAGCAACGGCTGCCGCATCGCCGGGAGCTTCGCCCGCTTCCGAAGGTGGCCGAAGTCCGCCTGCGTGTCGCTCAACCTGGCTCTGGTCGGGGCCGGTCTCGCTCTCGGCGGAGTGGCGCAGCACGCCTTCCTTGCCCGTATCGCTGCCTAACATTCTCGGGAAGAGCGCCCCCCGGCATGTGGGGAGGCATCGCGGCACCGACGCGTCGCGGTTCGCAGCGCCCGCAGCCTGCGGTACCCTCCCCGTGCGATTCACTCTCGATCCAGGCGGAGTGGCTGTCCCTCTTGAGCCTGCAAGACCTCGGTAGCATCGGCGAGCTCATCGGCGCGTTCGCCGTCGTCGTCTCGCTCGTGTACCTGTCGTCCCAGATTCGCCAGAACACGAGGCAGATCGACGAGAACACCAGGGCCGCGCAGGCCGCCGCCTCCGATTCCAGCATCCGCCACGCCTTCGTGGCGCGACGGATGATCATCGAGAACGAGGACGCCTCGCCCACGGCGATCCGAGCTTGCGTCGGGGGCATCTAGCCGTGTCGGACCAGCGATGACCCAGCTGACCGGACGAAACGGAATCTCGATCGGGTTCGAGACCTTCGGCTCGGGTCCGCCCCTGGTGCTCGTCCACGGTGCGTTCACGAACCGCGTGTCCAACTGGATCACCGTTCGGGACGGGCTGGGTGCGCGCTTCACCGTCCACGCCGTGGACCGACGCGGTCGTGGGGAGAGCTCCTCCGAGCCCGCGAGCTCGACTCGTGATGAATTCGATGACCTGGCCATGGTGATCTCTTCGGTGGAAGAGCCGGCCTTCGTGCTCGGACACTCGTACGGTGCCCACGTTGCGCTGGGGGCCGCGTCGCGGGTACCCGAGAAGGTGCGGAAGCTGATTCTCTACGAGCCTCCCACGGCGAGCTCGCTCTCGGCCGAGACGGCGCGTGCTCTCGAGAACGATGCCCACCGTGCCGATTGGGACGCTTTCGTCGCCCGCTTCTTCCGCGAGGTGGCCCAGGCTTCCACCGAAGAGCTCGACGAGCTTCGGAGCTCGCCGATCTGGGGAATGCTCGTCGATGGAGCGAAGCCGACGGTTTCGGACATTCGTGCGCTCCGCAGCTACGACTTCGATCCGCAGGAGTTCCGTTCCCTGGCCGTTCCCGTGACCTTCCTGTGCGGAAGCGAGAGCCCGACGATTCAGTCCGTGACGACGGACGAGCTGATGGCGACGCTCCCGGATGCCACCCGGATCGAGCTCGAGGGGCAGGGGCACGACGGGATGTATCGCAACCCGCGGCAGTTCATCGATACGGTGGAGCGGGTCTTCGGGTCGTAGCCGTGTCGAAGCATCGGCTCGATTGACCGGGGTCGCCGTCTGGCGGCATACTGCCGGCTCGGGTCGCACCCAGTCACCGCGATCGCTGGCCGCGGAGCGCCGATCCGTTCCGCCGGTCGGCCGTGCAGGCGCGAACACTCACCCTGGAAAGGCACCCTCTCCGATGACGAACAAGCGCAGCGGGTTGGAGCAGGCCGCTCTCGTCGCGGAGATCCTGGGTGGGATCGCGGTGGTCGTCTCGGTGATCTACCTGGCGGTGCAGATCTCCGACAACACCCGCATCCTCCGCAGTCAGACGCACTACAGCGCTCTCGAGGCACTGCAGAGGCCCTTCGAGATGATGCTCGAGAGCGACTCGCTGGCCGAGCAGCTCGTCGCGTGTCGCGAGGCACCGCACGGTGTCGCGGAAGCCGTGTGGAGACGCTGCCGGAACTACTACTTCATGCAGGCGAACGGCTGGGAGTACACCTACTACCAGCATCTCGACGAGGCCCTGCCGCCGTCGCTCTGGCCCGGCGTGGACGGATACATGGGCGGTCAGGCCCGGACCAATCCGGGCTGGGTGCGCTTCTGGGAGGAGATGGCCGACGGCTTCGGCGAGCCCTTCCGTTCGTACATCGAGGAGCGGATCCGGGAGAACCCGGCGCACGGCCAGCCGCGCGAGTAGGAGGCGGCGCTGGGTGGGCCGCTCGGCGGTCGGCCCGGGCGGGTTCGGCCGGGTGTGGCGAAGGGGTCGTGATACCCTGCTGCTTTCGGCACTGGAGACCCCCCGATGACGCTCGAGAAGCTCCGTATCCCCCACTTCCGCCCTCTCCTCCTCCTCCCGTCGCTGCTGGCCCTCGGCGTGGGATGCGCGATCGGGCCCCCCGACGAAAAGGGCGAAGGTTCCAGGCTGCGGGACGACATGTTGCGCAACCAGGCCTGCGAGGCGCGGGATCTCCGGGCCGACACGAGCTCTCCCGCGGATCCGATCCGGTCCCGGTGCACCGGGCCCCGTACCTGGGTTCCCGCCAGCGGAGCGACAGGGGACACAGCGGCCACTTGACGCGAGACTCTTCACTCCGGGTGTTCCCGCGCTCCTGGTTGTGGCTGTTCCCGCCGGGCTACCTGGTCCATCTCGTCGACGAGCGCTTCTTCGGTGAAGGCACCGCCGCCTGGGCGACGGCCCATATGGGGGTCCATCTCACCAACCAGGCCTGGCTCGTCATCAACGTCGTGTGGTTCGTCGGCTTCTTGCTCGTCACCTGGTTGATCGCGCGGGGCAGCCTGCCGGAGTGGGTGGCTCTTGCCCTGGCGACCCACTTCGCCATTCACGCCCTCACGCGGGTCTGGGGCTCTGCGGTGTTCCCCGGGTGGTCGCCCGGCGTCGTGAGCGGTGTCGCGGTGGGGCTTCCCTGGGCGGGCGCCGTCTTCCTTCGCGGTCTGCGAGAGCTCGAAACGAAGCAGGTCGCCCTGGCGGTCGGGTGCGGCGTTCTCAGTCTTCAACCGCTCTGGGACTTTCTCATGCTCCCGATCCTGTCTCCGCGGCCACCCGCCGTCTAGGCGACACCGGGCGTTGTTGCAGCGTGGTATCCTGGCGCGCGTCCGTGGCTTCGAGCGTGCTCGGTAGATCGCCGGCTCGAGCCGAAGCCCCGCTCCGGTGGCGAAGAGCGTGTCATGGGTGACGAGATTCGGGGCAGCTGTCTCTGCGGTGCGGTCGCGTACGAGATCCCCGCTTCCGACATCGGTGTCGTCACCACCTGCTACTGCTCGCTCTGCCGCAAGAACCACGGCGCGGAGCGGAGGCTGCGGGCGTCCGCCCGGACCCGAGGATTCCGCTGGGTCGCCGGAGAGCCGCTACTGCAGCGCTACCGGTACGCGCCCGAGCGCGAGAAGGTATTCTGCAGGGTCTGCGGAACTCCCCTCGTCAACGCGTACCTCGACCAGCCGGAGCTGCTGGGGCTGGCGATCGCCACCCTCGACCAGGACCCCGGCAAGCGGAACGTCCTGCACCTCTTCGCGGCCTCCCGGCCGGAGTGGATCGAGATTCGCGACGACCTCCCGCAGCTCGACACGGTCCCCGACATGCTCGGGCGCGTCGTCCGGATCGACCCCGACCACGTCTTGCTCGAGACGGAGCCCGGCCAGCAGCACCGGATTCGCGTCCACGCGGAGGCGGGCGACTTCAGCGTCGGGGACCGTGTCCGGGCTTCCCTCGCTCACGGCGAGAGAGGCTTCCGTGTGAGCGTCGTCGCCCGCTAGGCTGCCAGCACTCGTGGCGAACCCGTCTCCATGTCCGAAGCTCCGAAGTTCCTGACGGCGCGCTGGGTCCACCTCGCGATGCTCAACTACGAGGTGGACCCGGCCATCCTCGAAGAGCGCGTTCCCGACGGCACGGAGCTCGACGCCTTCGAAGGGACCTGCTTCGTCAGCATGGTGGGCTTCCAGTTCCTCGACACCCGCGTCCTCGGGGTTCCGGTGCCCTTCCACCGCGACTTCGACGAGGTGAACCTGCGCTTCTACGTGCGACGAGCCGAAGACGACGGGCTCCGCCGAGGCGTCGTGTTCGTCAAGGAGATCGTCCCACGCGCGGCGATCGCGTGGGTCGCCCGACGCGTCTACAACGAGAACTATGTGGCACTCCCCATGTCCCACGACGACGAGGTGGGCCGTAGCCCGGAGCCTCGCGTCCGCTATCGCTGGGACTACGGCGGTCGTCCGCATCAGCTGAGCGTGCGAGTCGCGGGCTCTCCCTGGCTGCCGGACGAGAGCAGCGAGGAGTCCTTCATCACCGAGCACTACTGGGGCTACGTGCGCCAGCGCTCCGGCTCGACGCTCGAGTATCGCGTCGAGCACCCTCGCTGGAAGGTCTGGCGCGCGTCCGAGGCCGAGCTCGACTGCGACGTGTCGAGCCTGTACGGATCCGAATTCGCCCCGTTCCTGGCCGCTCCTCCCAGCTCCGCCTTCCTCGCCGAGGGATCGGCCGTGGCGGTGCGGCAGGGCCGGGCGCTGCCCCGGTAGGAGCACCTGCTCGGGAAGGGGCAGTCCAGGTGCGGTCGGGCGCACGCGCCCGCTGGGCTACCTTCGGGCTCTCGACGCGGAGACGATGGAGGAAGCCCGGGAGCCGCCCTCCTCCCTCGTCGACCCGACCGTCGAGCACATGGGAGGGCCGAGCCATGATCGAGTCTCTTGGCCACGTCGTCATCAAGGTCCGTGACCTCGAGGCGTCGGAGCGCTTCTACGCCGAGACTCTCGGCATCGAGGTCCAGTCGCGCTCCGAGTCGGCCCGCATGACCTTCTTCACGCTCGGTCGGCACCACGACTTCGCGATCATCGCGATCGGTGGCTCTGCGCCGCCGGCTTCCGAGAAGGCGATCGGCACACACCACATCGCCTTCCAGGTCTCGGGCGGTCTCGAGGGTCTCCGGGAAGCCAAGGCGCGTCTCGAAGCGGAAGGCGTCACGGTCGCGCCCGTCGATCACCGGGTGACGAAGTCGCTCTACTTCAGCGACCCGGATGGAAACGCGCTGGAGCTCTGCGTAGACGGGTCGGACGAGTGGAAGTCGAACCCGGATTCCCTCTTCGCTCCCGCAAGCGAGCTCGAGCTCTAGCCTCGCGTGTCGCCCTCCGTGGACGCGACGCACTCAGATCTCCGAACGGGCGAGGCCCATCCGGCCGAGGTGCCCGACTCGCGGTCGCGCTGGCTGCTGCGGGGCTCGCTGGTGGTGGCCTGCGCGATCGCGGTGGTCGCCTGCTGGGGTCTCGGAAGTCCGGCGCCACACCTGGAGAGCGATCCCGAGCTCGCCCGCCTGTTGCGGTCGATGGTGTTGCTGAAGGCTGCGGTGATGGTCGCGGCGTTCGCGGGCCTGATGTGGCGCTTCCGCTGGCCGCTGTCGCTCGGCCTCGGGTCCGGCTACATCGCGGCGGCGGCTCTCGCCTCCGGGTCCCTCGTCCCGATCTGGAATCTCACGCACGTGGCCGTTGCGGCCGTGCTGTTCCACGTGGGTGCGGCGATGCTCGTCGTCGGCGCCCTGCTCGATCGATCCGCCCCGTGGCGCCTGCCGGGCTCTGCCTCTTCGGGGCGCGTCGTCTGATCTTCTCCATCGCGGTGGCGCGAGGCGCCGGCGGGATCCCCATCACATGGATGCAGACTCCCGGGACCTTCTACTGACAGCGGCGGAGATCGCGGTCGCCTTCATGGGCTTCGCGAGCCTCGTCGGAGTCTTTCTGGCCCGGAACCGGGGCGGCCTGCCGCCTCGCATCCGGGCCGCGATGCAGTCGTTGATCGACTACGGGCTGCTCGCGCTGCTGGCGTGCGCGGTCCCGCTGGTCCTCCAGGTCTTCGATCCCGCCAGGCCGCACTGGGACCTGGCCAGCGGCATCGTGCTCGCGCTGGGGGTCCTCTACGGGCTCGTGGCACACCACTTCTACCGGGAGGCGCTGGCCGAGGTCCTTCGGACCGGGAGCTTCCTGCTGTGGCTGCTCTTCATCGGCGACTTCGTCGCGTACGCGAGCCTCGGGGTCAACGCCACGGGCTGGCCCGGCGACCGAAGCGCTGCGGTCTACTTCTGCGCGTCCGTCGTGTGGTTCCTCTTCGGCTCTGCGATCTCGTTCCGTGGCATCATGGTCCTGGCGTGGTCGGACGACGGCTAGCTGGCGAGCGCGCGATCGGCGCTCGGATGCAGGAGGCCGGATCGGTGTCGCACGTTGCGGAGTGCTTCCAGACCCCGCGCCTCGAGGCGGAACGCCTGGCGCCCCACCACCTGGACGATCTGCTCGCTCTCCACCGGGATCCCGAGGTGATGGCGGAGCTGGGCGGCGTCCGGGACGAGGAGCAGACGCGGCAGTACCTCGCGCGGAACCTCGAGCACTGGGCCGAGCACGGGTTCGGGGTGTGGATGCTGCGGGAGAAGGAACGCCCCGAAGTCGTCGGGCGGGCGATCCTCCGCTTCCTGCCGCTTCACGGAGTCCAGGAAGTCGAGGTCGGCTTCGCGCTGTACTCCCGGCTCTGGGGGCGTGGGCTCGCCACCGAGGTCGGCGGGGTCTGTGTGAAGATGGCCTGGGAGGAGCTCGGGGTGGAGACGCTCGTGGGCGTGACGACCCCGACCAACGCGGCCTCCCAGCGCGTGCTCCAGAGGCTCGGCTTGAGCTACGAAGAAGAGGTCGTGTTCGACGGAGCGCCGTACCGGGTGTACCGCGCGGCCCGCCCTGCCGATCATCGGCCCCGCTATTCGTAGTGGCGGATCTCGATCAGGTGCTTGTCGGGGTCGAAGAGGTAGAGGGATGCGCCGGGGCCGCGCGCGCCCTCCTCCTCTCCGGGGCCCTTCCCGTTGCCCACGGAGTGGAAGGAGTCGCCGAACTCGATGCCGCCTTCGCGAACCCGTCGGAAGATCTCCTCGAACTCCTCGCGAGGCATCGAGAACGCCAGGTGCTCGCCGCCCTTGGTTCCCCAGGGCGCCAGCTGGATCGTGAAGTCGGGCGAGACCCGGATGACCGTGAAGGGCTCTCGCTTGCTTTCGTGGGTCAGGCCGAGGATCCCGGTGTAGAAGCGGACGCTCTCCTCGACGTCGTTCACGTGTAGGATGAGGTGGTCGAGCACCATGCTGCTTCCTCCGGCCCGAGGACCATTCTAGCGCGCGAGCGTGGTAGACTCGGGTGGTCCATCAAGTCGGAGGGGAGAAGAGAGATGCGAGCATTCATTGCTGCGGTCGCGACCGCACTCGCTGCGAGCCCGGCGAGCGCCCACCCGGACCACCGCGCAGGTGAAGCCGTCGGGCTCCTCCACTATCTGGCAGATCCCTTCCACGTGGCCACGGGCCTCGTCGCCGTGGGCGCGGTGATCCTGGGCCTGGCGGTCTGGCGGTCTCGCCGCTCGGTCGCCCGTCGCTCCGTGACGGTGGAACGGCACGGCTAGCGAGGGGATGTCGCTGCCACAAAGGGCTCGGGTCCGCGAGTCGAGCAGCAGGAGCCGGTGCCATGGCGCTCCTCCTCAAGAACCTCCTCTTCACCTTCCTGGTGCCGGGTACGGTCGCGGTGCTGGTGCCGTGGCTCCTCACGGGTGATGCCGAGCCCCGGTCGGGAGCCTCGCTTCCCATCGCCGCGCTCCTCCTGGCCGTGGGTGCGTCGATCTACGTCTGGTGCGTGTGGGACTTCGCCTCCTTCGGGCGCGCCACTCCGGCGCCCATCGATGCGCCCACGCGACTCGTCGTCCGGGGTCTCTACCGCTTCAGCCGGAATCCCATGTACGTGGGCGTGCTCGCCGTCATCCTGGGGCAGGCGGTGCTGTTCCGATCACCGGGGCTGGCGGTCTACGGCGCGGTCGTCGCCACGTGCTTCCAGGCGTTCGTCCTGCTGTACGAAGAGCCCCACCTGGAAGCGGAATTCGGAAGCGAGTACACGTCCTACAAGTCCCGGGTCGGGCGCTGGCTTCCCCGCCCACAGCCGGGCGACCGACGGCTCGTCTGAGCGCCGGCCGCGGCCGGAGGAGGCAAGCGTGTTCGAGCTTCTCGCAACGGCCTGCTCCGGCATCTTCGCGGGTGCTGCCATCTACATCTCGGTGGGTCAGGGGCCTGCAGCCCGTGAGGTGGGCGACGACACGGCAGCGGCCCTCTTCGGCCCCATGTACCGACGCGGCGCGCCCATGCAGGCCTCCCTCGCGCTGATCGGATCGATCTCCGGGTTCATCGCATCGGCCACGGGCGGTGGGGTCGGCTGCTTCGTCGGTGCGCTGCTGCTCGGCTCGGTGGTTCCGTTCACCCTCGTCGTCATCAAGCCGGTCAACGACCAGCTCCTGTCTCCCGACCTCGACACCTCGTCGCCCGAGGTCCCTGCGCTCCTGGACCGCTGGGCTCGCCTCCACGCGGTGCGGTCCGTGGCCAGCGGGCTCGCGTTCGGGCTGTTCCTGGTCTCGTAGGTCTCGCAGGTCTCGCAGGTAGAGGAGGGAGAGGCCGCGATGCGACGAGACACGCGATCCCTGCTGCTGGCGGCTCTGGTCGGGCTGTTCATGGCAGGCGCCCAGCCATGGATCGCGCACGCTCAGCCCGGTTCGCAGGCGAGCTCGCAACCCGTGGACCGCGTGGGTCTCGACTGGCTCTGCCCCCTCGTCGAGTACGAGAGCCGGCGAGAGCTCGAGGACCACCGGATGGAGCTGGAGCTGCTCCGGATCGAGTACCGCGCACGCAGCCAGGTCTTCGAGATGGTCGATCAGCTGTGGGCCGCGCACGCCATCGAGCAGGAGCTCTACCTGGACTACAAGCGACTCCGCGACCGCACCAAGCTGGGCATCGCCCGGCTCGTCGCTCTCGTATCCCGACAGGAGAGCGCCGTGGAGCAGTACACGCTCGCGTGCTCCCCGCTTCGGGGCCGCTCCGTCGACGGTCTGCCCGCGAAGATCGCCGAGCTCCAGGCGCGGTACCGTCGGCTCGACTGTGAGGTCCTGGCCCGGGACGCCGATGTCGCGCAGGTCGACTACGAGTTCGATCGCGAGATTCTCGAAGCGACGAGAAAGCTCAACAAGCGGGACATCAAGTCGAAGTACGAGCTCGTCGTCGACGAATTCGATCTCGGCCAATCCAAGGCGCGCCTGGAGAGCCATCGCCGTCGCGCCCGCGAGTGCCGGAAGCGCCTGCAGGCCGGTCAGCCCGCGCCATGAGCGCACGGCCGCAGCTCTCGCGACGCCCCGTGGCGGAGCCAGCCGCAGCACCACGCCCGGCGCTCTTCGTCGCCGTCTACGCGATCCACCTGCTCGACGAGGGGCTCGTGCAGGGGGGTCTGGCGGCGTGGTCGACCCGGAACGGATTCCACTTCTCGATCGAGAACTGGGTCTTCGTCAACGTCGTCTCGATGCTCGTCGTGACGACGGCCATGCTGCAGGTGGCGCGGGGCCGATGGCCTTCCTGGCTCCTCGTCTCGATGGCCGTTCACCTGCTGCTTCATGCGGCCATCCATGTCGTGGCGACCGTCTTGTGGCAGTCGCTGTCTCCGGGAGCGGTCTCGGGCGTGCTCGTCGCTGCGCCGCTCGCGTTCGTGACGCTGCGGTGGGGCTGGCGTTCCCTCGACTCTCGCAGTCTGATCCTTGGATCGTTGGTCGGGGTGCTGAGCTTCCAGGCTCCCTGGGATCTGCTCGTCCGGGTACTCTTCGGGCTTCCCCTCTGGTCCGCCCCGTGACCGGTAGAATGAGGGGATCGACCCGGGTGCCGACGGGGGACCTGGCCACGGCTGACTTCAAGACGACTCCGATGCTGCGTCGCGAGGCAGGGCTCCAGCGCCTTGCGGGCCTCCTGGACGAGCTGCGCGCCCTCGAAGGCCTGCGCGAGAAGCGACCGGGGACCTTCTCGCATCGCTCTCGCGCCTTCCTCCACTTCCACTACCACCCGGATGGACGGATCGTCGCCGATGCGAAGCTGTCGGATGCCGGCTTCTCGCGCTTCGACGTCTCCGAGCCCTCTGGCCAGCAGGAGCTGCTCGCCGGGATCCGGCGCTTCCTGTCCTCGGAACCGTGAGAGCCCCATGCAGCGATCACCGCGAGCAGAGAAGTATCCCGACCTCGACGAGATCTACTCCCAGTGCAGCGGGCCCGGCGCGCTGCGGACTGCGGAGTTCGTGGCCGACAAGATCGGTCTGCGTGAAGGCATGCGCGTGCTGGACGTCGGGATCTACCGGGGCATCCAGACCTGCTTCCTCGCCAAGGAGTACGGGTGCCTCATGGTGGCCGTCGATCCCTGGCTGGACGACTTTGACCCCGCTGGCGATGGCAGGCCCTTCGTCGATCACCTCCGTCGCAATGCCGAACGCTGGGGCGTTGCCGATCGCGTGCTGGGCTTGCGACTGGGCCTGCCGAAGATCCGCTTCGCCGATATGTCGTTCGACGCGGCGTACTCCAGTACGGCGTTCGAGATGATCCGGGGGCTTCATGGCGACGATGAGTACCTCGCTTCGCTGAGGGAGGTGTTCCGGGTCCTCCGGCCCGGGGGCGTGTTCGGTCTCGCCGAGCCGATGCATCGGGGAGGCCCTCCCCCGGTCGACCTGGAGCCCCTGGTCTCCGAGGGTCCCCTGCCGTTCAAGAAGTGCCTGGCGACTCCGGAGCAGACGGCCGAGCAGCTTCGCGAGGCCGGGTTCGAGGTCCTGGAGGCGGGACATGCTCCCGACGCGAAGGAGTGGTGGGAGGAGTTCGCGACCCACGACGACGAGTGCCGACGCAATCCCGAGGGCAATCCGCGCATGCTGGCCGTGGACGCGGGTCGCTGGATCAGCTTCGGCTACGTGGTCGGGAGACGGCCGGCGTGATCGGCAGGATTCCCGAGTCCATGGTCGCCTATCGGCGAACTCCCGAGTTCACGGAGCATTCGGTTCCGGACGCGCTGCGTCGGAATCACTCGACGAAGGCCGGCGTCTGGGGTTTGATCCACGTCCTGGAGGGCTCGCTCCTCTACCGGGTGGCGGGCCCCCCCGCCGAAGAGGTCCTTCTCTCGAAGGAGCAGCCGGGTGTGATCGAGCCCGAGGCGTTGCATGCCGTCGAGCCTCGAGGGGCGGTTCGCTTCTACGTCGAGTTCTGGCGCGAGCCAACGGAGGACGGGCCCCATGATGGCTAGAGGGCCTTCCATGGAGCTGCGGCCCGCTTCCGACTCCGATCTTCCCGCCATCGGCCGGCTCCACGTGGATGCCTTCGGTCCCCAGGAAGGACCGGAGGTCGCCGACCTGGTGGCGGATCTGCTGCGCGACGAGACCGCCCTGCCCCGTGTGTCGATCGTGGCCGAAGCCGACGGTGTGCTGGCAGGCCACGTCCTGTTCACGGCGGCCGGTCTCGATTCGGATGCGGCGAGTCCCGTCGCGAGCATCCTGGCGCCCCTGGGTGTCGCTTCTGGGTATCAGCGTCAGGGAGTGGGAGGGCTGCTGGTCGATCGGGGGCTCGCGCTGCTGATCGAGCAGGCCGTCGATCTCGTCTTCGTCCTGGGACATCCGAGCTACTACCCGCGCTTCGGGTTCCGGCCGGCTCGGGAGCTCGGCTTCGACGCGCCCTACCCCATTCTTCCGGAGAACGACGCTGCATGGATGGTGAAGGCGCTGCAGCCCGGGGCGCTGGATCGCTTCGCGGGTACCGTCGCTTGTGCGTCGGCCCTGGATCGTCCGGAGCACTGGACGGAGTGAGGCGGCGCCCAGCGATCCCGGCTGGGGTAGCCTGGGGATCGTGATGGCGTCCTGATTCCGCACCGCGAGGACCCCGGCCAGGAGGACGAGCCCCTCATGGAAGGTGCCGACATCCTTCAGACGATCGCCGAGGTCGCGATCGCATTGACGGGCTTCACGGGGATCGTCGTCGCGCTCGGCAATCGCGGAGGCGTGCCGGTCTCGGGATTCGCCCTGGTGCGCTTCCGGATCCTGCTGGCGGCCAGCCTCGCCGCGCTCGCCTTCTCGCTGATTCCCTTCTTCTGGTACTACCTCGACATCCCCGCGAGCACGTCCTGGGCGGTCTCGAGCGGTCTGGCTCTGGTCTTCATGGTCCCGATCGTCGTCTACGACGTTCGCGCCTTCCGCGAGCATGCCGATCAGATCCCGGTCTTCGAGCGACGAGCCGCGCCCGCCATCGCGATCCTGGGCGCCTCGCTGTGGCTCGCCCAGGTGGCGAACGTGCTGCACTTCCGCTCGTTCGGACCCTACCTGGCGGTTCCCCTGTGGTTCCTCGGCTTCTCGGCCCTCTCCTTCGCGCGGCTTCTCTTCACGCGTCAGGGTGGAGAGCATCCGTGAGCCGGGGGTCTCTCGGGCCGGCTCGGGAGACGCTGAAGGGTCAGGACTGCGACGCCGCGTCGATGGAGATATCGAAGTACTCGTCGTCGCTCGCGTCTTCCCGGACCTCGCTCGACGTGCTGTGAACGGGCTCGGTGGCTCCCGGTGGCCAGATCACCAGGTAGATGTCCGGGCTCGACTCGGCGACGTCCTTGAAGTCGGCATCGGTGAAGCGGATCTCGAAGCGGCCGTCGGAGTCGGTGTCGCACTCGCCGAGGAAGTCGTCGGACCAGACGTCCTTGTCGAAGGCCTGAACCCGATGGCCACCCAGCGGCTTCCCGGTGCGCTCGTCGCGTACCACACCTCGTACCCGGAAGCGCTGCCAGCGGATCCAGGGTACGCGAATCGTCTTCCCCACGTCTCGCTCCTCCATCTGCAGCGGGAGTCGAGTCTACACGAGGAACTGGCCCGGACGGGCTGCGGTACGATTCCGACGAGCTTCGCGCGGCGCTGGAGAGGCTCATCGGACAGGCGGTCTTCGATGGCGCAGATCGGCTACGTGATGGTCGGCACCAACGATCTGGCCCGGGCGGTCGGGTTCTACGACGCGCTCCTCGGCGGGCTCGGCGCCACGCGCTTCAGCGAGACGGACCGGGGCGTGTCCTGGTCCTTCGGTGTCGGCACCACCAGCCTGTGCGTCACCGAGCCCTTCGACGGTGCTCCGGCGAGCGTCGGCAACGGGACGATGGTCGCGCTCGGCCTGCGCGACCGGCAGCAGGTGGATGCCGCGCACGCGCGAGCCCTCGAGCTGGGGGCCGCCAACGAGGGCGACCCGGCCCCGCGTGGCTCTGCGGGCTTCTACGCCGGCTACTTCCGCGACCTCGACGGCAACAAGCTGAACCTGTTCTGCATCGGGTAGCCTCGAGGGCACGCGAGGACACCTCGCGCATCACGCGCACAGCGCGTTGACCCCGGCCGGCCGCGGGAGGCATAATCCGCCTCGGGCCGAGATCGACGGCGACGGGAACCGAACGATGGCAGACCATCCGAGGCGGATCCGCTGGGCCGACGCACGCGCGGCACTTCGCCGGCTGCAGGCCGACCCGAACGCGACGGACGCGGTCTTCGAAATCGTCGAGGCGCTGGCGGGAAGGCACCCGCTCCACCTGCTCGAGCGTGTGCGCCGCGACCCCGAAGGCGCACGCCTGCTCCGCGAGCGCCCGCTCTTCGATCCTCGCCACGCCGACATGGAAGCGCTCGAAGCGCTTCCGGAGGGCAGCTTCGGTTGCGAGTTCGCCACCTGGATGCGCGACAACGACTTCGAGCCGGGCCTCGCCGAGCGCGACCGTGAGGGCGATCCCGACCTCGTCTATCTGGCGACCCGCCTCACCCAGGTCCACGACTTCTGGCACGTGCTCTCCGGATACAACCGCGATCCCCTGGGCGAGCTCGGGATCCTCGCGTTCAGCGTCGGGCAGAACGGGACGCGCGGGTTCGCGTTCATCCTCGCGAACGTGGTGTGGCAGAGCATCCGAAGCAACTGGCGCGAGGAGCGTCGTCCCTGGAGTCCGCTGATCGGCTACCTGTGGCGCGGGTTCCGGGCCGGACGCAAGGCCCGCTTCCTGCCTCCGCTCGTGCTCGAGGATTGGTTCGCGTTGCCCCTCGACCGCGTTCGGGAGACGCTCGGGATCGAGCCGCTTCGGCGGTCGCTGAACGCCGAGGCCCTGCCGCCGATCCACTCGCCCTTGCTGCGGTCCGCGGGCGGCGCCCGGAAGCGGGAGTACGTCCCCTGCTAGCTGCCGCGAGACGGCTCGCGTGACGATCCAGGACCTGGGGAGCATCGGCGAGCTCGTCGCGGCCGCGGCGGCCATCGCGACCCTGGCGTATCTCGCGGTGCAGATCCGACACCTGTCGAACGCCACCAGGACCGACGCCGCGCGGCCTGCGGCGCGATAGTCGGAACGTGTCGGCCGAATCCTTCCTCTCGTCCGTCGTCGAGGTGGCCATCGGCATCGGCGGCTTCGCGGGCATCATCGCGGCGATTCGTCAGGGTCGGCTCGCCGATTGGCCTGCCGACCAACGGATCCTGCTCCAGATGCTCCTCGTGGCCTCGGCGGCGGCGATCAGCTTCGCGCTGCTGCCCTCGATCCTGGCCGAGGCGCAGCTGGACGAGCCGACGATATGGCGGATCGGAAGCGCTCTGCTGCTGGCGTGGCAGGTGGGGATCGCCGTGCATCGGACCCGGCAGTTCCGGAGCTTCGGGGTGACACCCTGGTTCCCGCGGCTGCTCGGGGTGTGGGTGGCGGGGATCATCGCCTTCCAGGTGGCGAACCTCGGGCTGGCGATGTCGTGGCCGTACCTGGTCGGCGTGTTCGGCCTGCTGGTGAACGGGTTCTCCTTCTTCCTGCTCCTGCTCTTCGGGCGCGGGGACCCGCCGCCCGACGCCCCCTGACACCCGAAGAGGCGCGGGCCTGCAGCCTCTCCCGGCGCGCGATAGCCTCATTGCACACCGAAGGAGGTGCTCCACATGGCCGTGTACCTGATCGCCGAGATGACCTGGAAGAACACCGACTGGCTGCCCGCCTACCTCGGCGTCGTTCCGGCGCTGGTCGAGAAGCACGGCGGCCGCTACGTGGTCCAGACCGGAGAGATCGAGCGCCTGGAGGGAACGCGCGACAAGACGGACGGCATCGTCGTCCTCGAGTTCCCGGACCGCGACGCGGCGATGGCGTTCCTGGACGACCCCGCCTACCAGGAGCAGAAGGCCGCCCGCCTGGAGAACACCGTCTCCGAGACGATCCTCGTTCCCGTGAAGTGAGGCGGCCGGTCCCGAAGGCCGCGAGAAGGACGAGGGACCGGACTCTCGCGTGGCCTCGGTCGCAACGCTTCCGCGCTCCAGGCAGCTGATCGTCCTCCGCGAGGTCGCTCACGAGGCGCTCGGCCACTACCCGATCGCGGTGCAGCGCCTCCGGGTGCTTCGCTTCGTTCGAAACGCCATCTTCCGGGTCGATCTGCGGAACGGCCAGTGGCGAATCCTCCGGGTCTACCGGCCGGAGTACCAGGATCCCAAGCGGGCGATCTTCGAGGCCAGGCTCCTGAGCCATCTCGCCGCGAGCTCGCGTGTTCGCGCTCCCCGGCCCGTGCCGACACGCGACGGGTCGTTGCTGCTGGAGTTCGCGAGTGTCGCGCTCGACGGGCGTGCCTTCGCGGTGCTGCTCCAGCCGGTGGCGGGACGGCGCCCGCCGATCGCCAGCCCGAGCGCCCGCACGGTCCACCTCGCCGGTGCCGTGATGGCGGAGATCCACGACGAGGGTCGGGCCGTGAAGGCGAAGCGGAGATTCCCGCATGCCGACTGGGGACCCTTCGTGGAGCGGGGTCTGTCGCTTCCTCCGGGTCTGCACGCGCACCTGGGAGAGCCGACGATCCGGTCCTTGCGCCGGCATGTCGACGGCGCGCGCGAGTTCCTGGCGCGTACGCGGCGCGACGAGATCGGTGTGTTGCACGGCGACTTCCACCAGGGCAACTACCTGCTCGACCGGGGCCGCGTCTGCCCGATCGACTTCGGGGACTGTGCGACCGGGCCCTTCGTTTGCGACCTCGCGACCGCTGTCACGGCGCTGGCGGCAAGGGCAGGCTACGCGCAGAAACGGAAGGCCCTGCTGCGGGGCTATCGCGAGCGACGCGAGCTGCCCGCCTCCGCGGAGGACGCACTCGACTCCCTCGTCGCCGCGCGAGTGGGGATCTCGTTGAGCCACGTCTTCGGCCGCGCGGATCACCCCTATCTGGAGCGCCGAGCGCTGCGCAACTACCTGGCGCTCACGAGAGCTCGGCTACGAGAGGTCGGGATCGGCGCCTGATCGGTCTCGTTGCGACGATGTTCGCGGTCGCTGGCGCAACGGGCTGGCCGGACCGGGTGCGACTGGAGCGGGCTGCCGCTACGAGCGGCCCTTCAGATACCAGCCCCGCTTCTCCATGCAGTCGAGGAAGATGAGCCTCACGTCGCCGCGGTAGCGGAACGGCTCCGCGTCCATGCGCTCGCGACACGCGGCGAAGTCCGCATCGAAGTCACCGCGCCGGGGGCCCACCCAGTCGTCGCGGTCCTCGCTGTAGCGGTGTGCGCAGCTCGCCGCGAGGAGGCATGCCAGGCCGAACGCGACGAGCTGCGGAAGCGCCATCGGGATCCGCAAGCGGTATTCGAATCGGGTGGTCAAGCGTGTCCTTCCTTGGCGGCCCGACACAGGATATCCAGCCTCCGAATCTCCGACCCGACCGTCCTGGCCGTCGCGAGGAGAGCTACCCTGGCGGTATGGAGTCGCAGGGTCTCCCCGCGCTGTGGGCCGGAGGGGTCATCCACCCGTGATCCGGGTCTACGGCTCGCGCATCTCCTACTACGCGGGGAAGCTCGAGGCCTACCTGCGCTACCGCGGCCTCGGGTACGAGCTTCTCTCCATGGTGGACCACGCGCGGGAGATCCGCGCGGGTGCCGGGGCCGTCCAGAGCCCGGTCGTGAAGCTGCCGGATGGTCGCTGGATGTCGGACTCGACTCCGATGCTGGCCTGGCTGGACGCCGAGCAGTCCGGCCCCTCGATCTATCCCGAGGATCCCGGGATGCGCTTCCTGGCACTGCTGCTCGAAGACCACGCCGACGAGTGGCTCTGGCGCCCCGCGATGCACTATCGCTGGAGCTACCGGCAGGACCGGGACCACGCCAGCGGCGTCTTGACCGACGAGCTGCTCTCGGGCTCGCGGCTTCCGCGCTTCCTGAAGCGTCGGGCCATCGCGCGACGGCAGCGGCATGGCTTCGTCCAGCTCGACGGTGTCGACGAGACCACCCGCGCCCACGTCGAACAGACCGCGATGGCGGCCTTCGACGGGCTCGAGGCGGTCCTGGCGGAGCGCCCCTTCCTGCTCGGCGACCGCCCGACGATCGTCGACTTCGGCTTCGTGGGCCCGATGTTCCGGCACTTCGCCCAGGACCCGACCCCCGCAGAGCTCATGCGTCAGCGCGCACCGCGGGTCTACACCTGGGTGGCGCGGATGTGGGAGGCTCCTCCGGTGGCGACACCCGGCCCCGGGGAGGCCTCGATCCTGGGGCAGGTCGACGCTCCCCTGGCCGCGCTCCTTCGGGAGGCCTGTGAGACGCACCTCGTGCAGCTTCGCGAGAACGCCCGGGCCTGGTCCCGGGGCGAGAGCCACTTCGAGCAGGAGATCCAGGGCTGGCGTTACCGGCGGCTGCCGGTCTCCCGCTACCGGGTCTGGTGTCTCGAGGAGCTGCGGCGCCACTGGCAGGCGCTCGACGAGGCGACGCAGCAGGAGCTGCAGGGCCAGCTGCCCGAGCCGGGGGCGAGCGTGCTCTTCGATGCCGAGCCCGTCGCCGAGTCGGGCTACGATCCCGAACGGAACGCGCCCTTCAACCGCGCCATCAACGTGTTCGAAGACGGGGTCCCCCGCTGAGCCCTGGAATGAGACAGCTCGACACCGACCTGTGGGTCGCCGAAGCCCCCCTGCGCTTCGCGGGCCTCGAGGTCGGAACGCGAATGACGGTCGTGCGCCTGCCGGACGGAGGGCTCTTCGTCCACTCGCCGATCCCGGCCGATCCCGAGCTCCTTCGAGAGGTGGAGGCGCTCGGTCGTGTCGCCTTTCTGGCAGCCCCCAACCGTCTGCATCATCTCTTCGTTCAGGAGTGGCAGCAGGCCTGCCCGGAAGCGTCGCTCTTTGTCGCTCCCGGGCTCGACGACAAGCGACCTGACCTCGCGATCGCGGGCGTGCTCACGCACGAGCCCGAGCCCGGTTGGCGGGAGGTCCTCGACCAGATCGTCGTGGACGGATTCCCCTTCGCGAACGAGGTCGTCTTCTTCCACCGGCCCAGTGCGACCCTGATCGCGACGGACCTGGCGTTCAACATCCAGGCCAGCAGCGCGCCCTTGACCCGACTCTTCTTCCGGGTGGGCGGAAGCTACGGGCGCCTGGGCCCTTCGCTGCTCGAGCGGATCCTGGTGCGGGACCGCGCGGCCTTCCGCGCCTCGCTAAAGCGCATCCTGGAATGGCCCTTCGAGCGGGTCGTGGTGGGCCACGGCGAGATCTGCGAGCAGGGAGGCCGCGAGCAGCTGGTGGAGGGATACGCCTGGCTTCCGGGCGGAGCCTGAGGGGCGAAGCCGGCGACGCGGACGCTCAGCCGTTCCTCGCCCGCGCGGCTTCGAGACGTCGCCGCTGTGCGTCGATCATCGAACGCAGCGACTCGATCGCCGGCCCCCAGGCGTTGGCGAGGCTGCCCCGGTAGGCGCCGTCGCTCAGCTGGGCGAGGTCTTCCGCGGCCGCGAGCGCCCGCTCGTCGAGCGTGTCGGGTGCGGCCAGCTCGTCGAGGAAGCCGGCGCTCAGTGCGCCCTCCGGGCCGACCGTTCGCCCGAGCACCGTGAGGGCGTGGAGCTGACGGCGATCCAGGCGCTCGCGCGCCAGCAGGACGGGCAGGGTCGGGAGCGGCATTCCGATCCGGGGCTCCGTGAAGCCCACCTTGTAGTGGCCGGGCGCTCCGATGCGATGGTCCGAGACGAGCAGCAGCATCGCGCCGGCGGCCACGGCGTGGCCCTCGCAGACCGAGACGAGGCGGGTCGGGCCTTCGAGGGTCGAGAGCAGCAGCTCTCCCATGCGGGTCAGCAGCTGCTCGCGTTCGAGCTCGCCGCTCGCCAGCGTGGCGTTGTCGAGCCCGACGCTGAACCCGTCGGGGCGCCCGGACAGAACGACGACGGGGGCTTCGGCGTCCTCGACCAACGCGGACGCCAGGGCCTCGACGGCCTCCAGGGTGAGGACGTTGCGCTTGCCCGCGTCCAGCCGCACGAGGCGCAGGGGGGGCTTCCGCTCGATCCGTACCGCGTCCATGTTCCAGCCCCGAGTGCCGACGAGCCCGACCCTGGCCCGTCCGATCCCGCGAGATTGGCACCGTGCAGCGGCGGCTTCAAGCGCCGCCCGCTGCCTCCGGTCCCCTTCCGCCTCGTTCGGGAAAGCACTCGCCGAAGGGCTCGTTGTCGAGGTCGAGTCCGTTCACCAGGAACGACACCGCGTGGTACATGCCGGCGGTGTAGATCAGCTCGAGGATCTGCTCCTCGTCGAAGTGCTCTGCGAGCTCCGACCAGGTCTCGTCCGAGAGGGTGTGGATCTCGTGCAGCTCGTCGCACATCCGCACCAGCGTCGCCTGGGCGGGCGTCCAGAAGGGGTCGTCGCTGGCGGCGTGGACGGTGGCGTGGATCCAGTCGTCGCCGAGCCCGAGGGGTCGCGCGAAGGCGCTGACGTGGACCCCCCACTCGTACTCGGCGCCGCAGCGGGCGGTCGTCCGGTGGATCACGAGCTCGCGGTCGCGGATGTCGACGGGCCCGGGGTCGAGGACTCCGGCGCGCATGAAGCGGGGAAAGATGCGCGGATTGGTGGCGAGGGTGCGAAACAGGAGGAGCGGCTCCACGCCCGGTGGCATCACGATGTC
>JANQSB010000139.1 GCA_028284295.1 Myxococcota bacterium
GGAACCGGGTCGGTAGCCCCAGACCGCCGCGCGGAGCCTTCCATCGCCCACTGCGCGTCGCGCATCGGGGTCGCGCCCTGATCCGAATGCCGGATCAGGGCTAGCGTCGTGGCGATGGCAATCCTCAAGGTGGCGCGTCTCGGGCACCCGGTCCTGCGAGAGCCGGCACTCGAGCTCAGTCCGGAAGAGATCCGGTCGCCCCCCGTGCGCAAGCTCGTGGAGGACATGCACGCCACGATGATCGAGTACGGCGGCGTCGGACTCGCGGCTCCGCAGGTGCACGAGTCCGTTCGCCTCGCGGTGATCGAGTTCAGCGGCGAGAACGAACGCTACCGGGTCGACGAGGCGCAGCCCCTGTGGGTCGTCTTCAACCCGCGGGTCACCGTTCTCGACGAGCAGACCGAGGGTTTCTGGGAGGGCTGCCTGTCCGTCCCGGGACTCCGGGGCTGGGTCGAGCGGCCGCGGAAGATCCGCGTCGACTACCTGGACGCGAACGGCGAGCCTCGGGAGCAGATCGCCGAGGGCTTCCTCGCGACCGTCTGCCAGCACGAGTTCGACCACCTCGACGGCGTCCTCTACGTGGATCGCATCGCCGACCCCACCCGGCTCGCCTTCCTGGAAGAGTACGCCCGCTACCACGCCTCGGAGTGACGTGAGGCGGCCGCCAGAGCAGCGCACTCGGCACACGGGAGGCGGGCGTCTACAATTCCGGCTTCCGTCAGGGAGGACCGGACCGATGAACCATTGCTTCGCACGAAGACTCACGACGGCGACCCTGGGATTCACGCTGCTGCTCTCGCTGGTCACACCTGGCGTGCAGGCCGACGAGACCTGCATGTCGCCGTACATGGCCAAGATCACCGGCCAGGAGGACTACATCTACGTCTGGACCCTCGGCGCCGAAGGCGTCGGAGACGAGCAGGACAAGCTCGTCACCGTCGACGCCAACCCGGCGTCGAAGCGCTACGGCCAGGTGATCCACAGCCTCTCCGTGGGCGGCCGCAACGAGGCGCACCACTCGGGCCTGACCGACGATCGCATGTTCCTGTGGGCCGGCGGGCTCGACACCAGCAAGATCTTCGTGTTCGACATCCACAGCGACCCCGCCCGGCCGAAGCTCACGAAGACCATCACCGACTTCGCGGGAGCGAGCGGGGGCGTGGTCGGTCCGCACACCCACTACGCCCTGCCCGGTCGGATGCTCATCTCGGGCCTGTCGAACAACAAGGACCACGGCGGCCGGACGGGAATGGTCGAATACACCAACGCCGGCGACTACGTGGCCACCTACTGGATGCCCACGGACGACGCCCTCGGCGGCGCCGTGAAGTCGGGCAAGCTCGCCGACGGGTACGGATACGACGTGCGCGCCCTGCCCCGCCGCAACGTGCTCGTCACCTCGTCGTTCACGGGCTGGTCCAACTACATGATGGACTTCGGAAAGATGTTCGCGGACGGCGAGGCCATGAAGCGCTTCGGCAACACGATGACGGTGTGGAACCTGCACACCCGAAAGCCGCGCAAGGTCCTGGACGTTCCAGGCGCACCCCTGGAGATCCGCTGTGCCTGGGGCCCTCGGAACGACTGGTGCTTCACGAGCACGGCGCTCACCTCGAAGCTGTGGCTCGTGTACGCCGACGAAGCCGGGGAGTGGCAGGCGAAGGCCGTCGCTCCGATCGGCGGCGAGGGCGAGATCCCGCTGCCCGTCGACATCTCGATCTCCGCGGACGACACGCGGCTCTGGGTCGACACCTTCATGGACGGCAAGGCGCGCCTCTTCGACATCAGCGACCCCCACGCACCGAAGCAGATCTACGAGAAGGTGATCGGCAAGCAGATCAACATGGTCTCCCAGAGCTGGGACGGGGACCGCGTGTATTTCACGTCTTCCCTGCTGGCCCGATGGGACAAGAAGGGCGACGACAACGAGCAGTACCTGAAGGCCTTCACGTGGGACGGCAAGAAGCTGGTCCCGAGCTTCGAGATCGACTTCACGAAGGAGAAGCTCGGACGGCCGCACCAGATGCGCTTCGGCGCGCGCGCCCTCTATGGGCTCGGACCGGCCGAGCAGTCGCTCGCGTCCGCGCCCTGACCGGGCCCGCCGCAGTCGCGCTCGCGCTCTCCCTGGCCGCCTTCGGCGCGGTCGGGGTCGCGTCCGGCCACGGCGGCGAGCACGCAGAACAAGAAGGAGAGAACGGTGCGGCGGTGCTCGCACCGGGCTGGAGCGAGCTGGGCTTCCCGGCCCCCGAGCCCGGGAGCTACGCGCTGCCGCCCCTCTTCGACGGAGCGGACGGCCGTGTGATTCGAAGCGACGGCGAGCCGAGCCAGCTGCACGCAGAGCTCGGGAACGGCGTCGCGCTGCTCTCGTTCATCTACGCGAGCTGCAGCGACGTCAATGGCTGTCCGCTCGCCACCGCCGTACTGCAGAAGCTGCGGAAGCGGGTCTCCGATCGGCCGGACCTGACGGGACGCCTGCGTCTGGTGAGCCTGTCCTTCGACCCCGAGCGCGACACGCCGGAGGCCATGCGCCGCTACGGCGCGAGCTTCCAGGGCGACGGGGTGGACTGGCGCTTCCTCACCACCGCCGACCCGGCGACCCTCCAGCCCATCCTCGATGCCTACGGCCAATCGCTGGTGCGCGAGCTCGACGCTGCGGGGGAGGAGACCGGTCCCATCGCCCACATCCTCCGGGTCTTCCTGCTGGACGGCTCGCACCGGGTCCGGAACGTCTACACGGTCTCCTTTCTGCATGCGGACACCCTGCTCGCGGACGTGGAGACCCTGCTGCTCGAAGAAGGCCCCCGCCGGCCCGGCACCGGGTCGGCCTCGGCGACCGGCCCGGGGACGGTGCGACCCGGGGACGACCGCCGCGGCTACCAGAGCCGCGACTACCAGAGCCGCTCGGTCGCTCTCGCGCAGCGGCGCGCCCAGCCTGCGTACCTGCTGGCACGCGTCCGCAATCCGCCGCGCGGCCTGCCCCCACCGCCCGTCCCGGCCGACAACCCGCTCGACGCGGAGCGCATCGCGCTGGGACGACGTCTCTTCTACGACCGACGGCTCTCGCATAACGACACCTTCTCGTGTGCGATCTGCCACGTCCCCGAGCAGGGCTTCACCAGCAACGAGCTCGCGACCGCGGTGGGGATCGAAGGTCGCACGGTGCGCCGCAACAGCCCCACCCTGCTGAACGTCGCCTACGCGGAGCGCCTGTTCCACGACGGCCGCGAGAATCGGCTGGAGACGCAGATCTGGGGTCCGCTGCTGGCTCGCAACGAGATGGGAAACCCCGCGCCGGGCGCCCTGCTCGAGAAGATCGCCGGCCTGCCCGGCTACGCGGACGCGTTCGAGGCGACCTTTCCGGGGCGCGGCCTGGGCATCGAGACCCTGGGCATGGCCATCGCGAGCTACCAGCGGACGCTCGTCTCCGGCGACTCGTCCTTCGACCGCTTCCGCGCGGGAGACGGGTCCGCGCTGACGCCCGCAGCCCGTCGGGGCCTGGAGCTCTTCGCCGGGCGGGGGGCCTGTCAGGGCTGCCATCCGCTCGACTCGCCCCGGCTCAGTGACGACGGCTTCCACAACACCGGCATCGGCTTCGAGCGCGCCATGGGCCGGTCCGAGGGCGCGACCCAGCGCATCCAGGTCGCACCCGGAACCTGGATCGAGGTCCGGCGCGACGTCATCGCCGCCGTCTCCGAGCCCAGGCCGAGCGACCTCGGGCGCTACGAGGTCACCGGCGATCCCCGGGACCGCTGGCGCTACCGCACCCCGACCCTCCGCAACGTCGCGCTCACGGCGCCCTACATGCACGACGGATCCCTCGCGACGCTCGCCGACGTCGTCGCCCACTACGACCGGGGCGGTGTCGACAACGAAGGCCTCGACCCCCGCATCCGTCCGCTGGGACTCTCGGAGCGCGAACGCGGCGATCTGGTCGCATTCCTCGAGTCGCTCACCAGCTCGGACCTGGACGAGCTCGTCTCGGACGCCTTCGCGGCCCCGGTCGGCGAGCGGCAATAGCGGTCGGGATGCGGACCGGAACGACCGCTCAGGGCTCGATCGTGCCCCAGAACCCGCCGTGGGCCTCGAGCCAGCGCTCGAGCGGCTTCGAGTCGTAGTCGCCCTGCTCCCAGCGCTGCTGCACCGAGCGGTGCACGACGGCGTCCTTCGGCAGCTCGCGCCGCTCCCGGCCGAGGACCTTCCAGAACTTCTTGCGCGACTTGTGGGCCGGGGCGAGGGGGTCGAGCCCGGAGCGCCGCACCAGGTGGCGTTCGAAGGCGAGCCCGCTGACGCCGGCCTCGCGCGCCATCCAGGCGAGCGGGATGTCGCTGAGCAGCTGACCCGCCGGTCCCGCCGGATAGCCACCCCCGACGTCCGCGTGGACGCCGGCGAACCAGACCTGCTTGATGTCCCGGGCCTCGTCCGCGTCCCA
>JANQSB010000172.1 GCA_028284295.1 Myxococcota bacterium
GTTCACGAATGAAGGAGAGGTGTCGCTGCCGTATCGGCGAGCGAGCTCCACCGCCTCGTCGATCACCACCGCCGAGGGCGTGCGGGTGTGACCGAGCTCGTAGGTCCCGAGGCGCAGGATGTTGCGGTCCACCGCGGCCATGCGCGAGACCCGCCAGTTCCGCGCGCGGGCACCGATGCGGTCGTCGAGCAGGTCGGCGTGCTCGCACACCGCGGCCACGAGCTCCCAGGCGAGCTCCCGTGCACCGGGCGGAGCCTCGAAGTGCGCGGCGATGCCGTCGAAGGTCTCCCGGGCCTCGGCTGCGTCGGGGGCGCCGGCCGGCGGCGCGCTGGCGGCTTCGGCCAGGGCGGCTTCCACCTCGTCGGGCGGAGCCTCGAGGTCGAGCTCACGCGCCGTCAGCGGCGGTCGACCCACGCGACGCAGCCCGAGGTCGATGGCGTACAGCGTCTGCAGGGCCAGCTCGCGGCCTCTCCGGCGGCCGGTCATCCGGCCGCTCCGAGCGCGGCTCCCAGGCGCGCCATCTCGATCGCGGCGGCCGCCACGTCGGCGCCCTTGTTGCCTTCGGTCCCGCCCGCCCGCTCGAGAGCCTGCTCGACGTCGTCGGTCGTGAGAACTCCGAAGGCGACGGGCACGCCCGTGTCGCGCATGACCTCGCGCACCCCGTCGGTGAGCCCGTCGCAGACGTAGTCGAAGTGCGGCGTGCCGCCGCGCACGACGGCACCCAGGGTGACGACCGCCGCGTAGGCTCCGGTCGCCGCCAGCCAACGCGCCGCCTGCGGGATCTCGAAGGCGCCCGGCACCCAGACGACTTCGATGTCCCCCTCGTCCGCGCCCCGGCGCACCAGCTCTCGCACGCAGCCTTCGAGCAGCCGAACGCCGACGAGGTGGTTGAAGCGACCCACCACCACCGCGAAGCGCAGTCCGCCCGCCTCGAGCTCGCTGGGACGAAGCTTCACCGGGACTCCAATCGGGCCTGCCACAGGAGGTCCGGGCCGAGACGGCGGCGACGCGCCCCGCTCAGCCGGATCGCGTTCGAGAGCCGCTCGAGACCGAGCGGTCCCAGAGCCGGCAGGCCGTCCCCACCGACCAGCATCGGCGCCTGGATCCACAGCAGCTCGTCCACGATCCCGGCACGGAGTAGCGCGGCGGCGAGCTTTCCGCCGCCTTCGACGAGGAGGCTCGTGAGTCCCAGACCGCCGAGCGCCTCCAGGCCCCGTCTCAGGTCGATGCCCGCATGGGCGGCCCGCACCGGCAGGACCCGGGCACCCGACGCCTCCCGTGCCTTCGTCCCGCGCGCCCCGCGCCGGGCCAGGACCACGGTCGGCGTCTCGGGAGCGCCCTGGTAGAGCCTTGCGGAGACCGGCACCCGCAGGCGCGAGTCGACCAGGATCCGCGCCGGACGATGAACGACGCGGCCCTCGCGCCGAGCGCTGAGCTCGGGATCGTCGGCCAGCGCCGTGCCCGAGCCGACCAGCACACCGTCGACGCGCGCCCGCAGCCCGTGCACGTAGCGGCGCGCCGCCGGCCCGGTGATCCAGCGCGACTCGCCGGCCTGCGTGGCGATCCGCGCGTCGAGACTGGTCGCGAGCTTCAGCGTCACGAAGGGGCGCCCCCGCTGGCACACGGAGAAGAAGCCCCGGTGCAGCTCCCGGCACTCGTCCTCCAGCACACCGGTCTCGAGCCGCACGCCGGCGCGCTGCAGGATCCGGATCCCGCGGCCCCGGACCCGGGGATGGGGGTCCCGCACGCCCACGAAGACGCGCGAGATCCCGGCGGACAGGATGGCCTCCGTGCAGGGGCCGGTACGCCCGGTGAAGCAGCAGGGCTCGAGGGTCACGGCCAGCGACGCCCCGCGCACGGAGCCCCGCCTCTGCGCGGCGCGCAGCGCCACGATCTCGGCGTGCGCACCTCCCGGAGGCCGGGTCCGCCCGCTCCCCAGCACCCTGCCGCCGCGGAAGACCACGGCACCGACGCTCGGGTTCGGCCAGGTCCGACCCAGGCCACGCCGGGCCTGGCGCAGCGCCAGGCGCATGGCGTCCTCGGCCTTCATCCGTCGACGTCGGGGCCCGGCTCGGACGACGGGCGCTTGCGCTCGGCGGCCTCGAAGAACTCCGCGTAGTCGTCGGTACTCTGGAAGTTCCGGAACACCGACGCGAAGCGCACTGCGGCCAGGGAGTCCAGCGCCGCCAGCTCCGACATCACGCGCTCTCCGATCCGGCGGCTCTCCACCTCGTTCTCCCCCGACTCCTGCAGCCAGCGCTCGATCCGGTCCACGAGACGCTCGACGGCGTCGGTGCGGATCGGCCGCTTCACGCAGGCGTGGTCGATGCCGCGCAGCAGCTTGTCCCGGGAGAAGTCCTCTCGCCGCTCGTCTCGCTTGATGACGCGGGGCAGGACCAGCTCGGCTCGCTCGCGGGTCGTGAAGCGCCGCCCGCACTCCTCGCACTCGCGGCGCCGGCGGATCTCCTCCCCGGCGCCCGCCATTCGGGTGTCGACGACCCGACTGGCATCGTCACCGCAGTAGGGGCAGCGCACGCGCCTGCCTTCAGTCGCTCTCGGACCAGCGCGCCGTATACAGCGGGAAGCGCCGACAAAGCATCTCGACCTCCTCGCGGATGGCGTCCAGGCCTTCGACGTCGCCGGGAGCCTCGAGGACCCGCCGGATGAAGCCCGCGATCTCCGCCATCTCGGCCTCGCCCATGCCGCGGGTCGTCACGGCCGGTGTTCCGATCCGCACTCCCGAGGTCACCATCGGCTTGCGGGGATCGAAGGGCACCATGTTCTTGTTGGCGGTGATCCCGGCCCGATCCAGGGCGGTCTGCGCCATCTTGCCGGTGGTGTCCCGGTCGACCAGCGAGAGCAGGAAGAGGTGGTTGTCGGTGCCGCCCGAGACCACGCGGAAGCCCGCCCCCGCGATGCCTTCGGCCAGGGCCTTCGCGTTCGCCACGATCTGCTCGCAGTAGCTCTTGAACGCCGGAGCCAGCGCCTCGCGGAACGCCACCGCCTTGCCTGCGATGACGTGCATGAGCGGACCGCCCTGCAGGCCCGGGAACACGGCGCTGTCGATCTTCTTGGCCCAGTCGGCGTCGCAGAGGATCAGCCCCCCACGCGGCCCGCGCAGGGTCTTGTGCGTGGTGGTGGTGACGACCTGGGCGTGCCCGGCCGGGCTGGGATGCACCCCGGCTGCCACCAGCCCGGCGATGTGCGCGATGTCGGCGAAGAGCACGGCGCCGACCTCGTCGGCGATCTCGCGGAACTTCGCGAAGTCGATCACGCGGGAGTAGGCGGTGGCGCCACATTGGATGAGCTTCGGGCGATGCTCCAGGGCCAGCTGGCGGAGCGCGTCGTAGTCGATGCACTCGTCCTGCTGGGAGACACCGTAGGGAACGATCTGGTAGGCCTTGCCCGAGAAGTTGACCGGACTGCCGTGGGTGAGGTGCCCCCCGTGGTCCAGGTTCATGGCCAGGATGGTGTCCCCGTAGTCGAGGACCGCCTGGTAGACGGCCGCATTGGCCTGGGAGCCCGAATGGGGCTGGACGTTGGCGTGGTCCATGCCGAAGAGCTCGCGAGCGCGGTCGATCGCCAGGCGCTCGACGTCGTCGACGATCTCGCAGCCCCCGTAATAGCGCCGCCCCGGATAGCCCTCGGCGTACTTGTTGGTGAGCACCGATCCCATGGCCTCGAGCACGGCGTCGGACACGAAGTTCTCCGACGCGATCAGCTCGATGGACAGACCCTGGCGCTTCGCCTCCCGGCGAAGCAGCTGCGAGATGTCGGGATCGACGGAGTCGAGGTGGGGAGTGAGGTCGTCTTGTGCCACGACGGCGGGTCTCCGGCTGACCCGGGGAGGAACCGGATCGAAGGGGTTGTGGGGGCGGACTCAGGAGGCGGTGGCTTCCTTCAGGTAGTCGATCGCATCGCCGATCGTCTGGATCTTCTCGGCATCCTCGTCGGGGATCTCGATGTCGAATTCCTCCTCCAGGGACATCACGAGCTCCACGATGTCCAGGGAATCGGCGCCCAGGTCGTCGATGAACGAGGCGCCGACCACGGCCTCGTCCTTGGAGACGCCCAGCTGCTCGACGATCAGATCGGTGACTCGGTCTTCCATTGCCATCCCAGAACCTCCACCCCGCATCGGGGTTCCACGGGTCTCAGGTTGCTTCAGTCCGCCGCCAAAAGAAAGGACCGCACCTCGTCGAGGTCGGCGAGGGCGCCGAAGCTCGCGCGAGCGCTGCGGCGCTGGATGCGTGCGACCAGGCCGGAGAGCACCCGCCCCGGCCCGACCTCGAGGAAGCGATCGACGCCCTGCGAGGCGAGCTGCTCGACCATCTCGGTGAAGCGCACCGGCGCGGTGACCTGCCGCTCGAGCAGGTCCGCGATGCGGCTGGCCTCCGCGTTCGGGCGGGCCTCGACGTTGGTGACCACCGGCGGACTCGCATTGCGGAAGGAGATCGCCTTCATCTCGAGGGCCAGCTGCTCGGCGGCGGGGGCCATCAGCGAGCAGTGGAAGGGAGCCGAGACCTTGAGGGGCACGGCCCGCTTGGCCCCGCGCTCGCGAACCCGTTCGATCGCCACGTCGACGGCCGTCGCGGCACCCGCGATGACGGTCTGCTGCGGGGAGTTGAAGTTGGCGGGGGTCACGACCTCGCCCGTCGCCTCGGCTGCCTCGCGGCAGGCGGCGGCCACTTCGTCCGGGCTCGAGCCGAGCACCGCGGCCATGGCGCCGGCGTTCTCCGGGACCGCCTGCTGCATGAAGCGCCCGCGGGCGTTCACCAGGCGCACGGCATCCGCGAGATCGACCGCCCCCGCCGCCACCAGCGCGGAGTACTCCCCGAGGCTGTGACCCGCCACGTAGGCGGGCGCGAGCTCGGGCACCTGCTCGAGCAGGGCTCGATGCAGCGCGATGCTGACGGTCAGGATGGCCGGCTGCTGGATCTCGGTCGCGACGAGACTGTCCTCGGGGCCGTCGAAGCAGAGGCCCGAGAGCGCGAAGCCGAGCGCGTCGTCCGCGATCTCGAAGACCTCCCGGGCCGCCGCGGACGCCTCGTAAACGTCCCGCCCCATGCCGACTTCCTGGGAGCCCTGTCCAGGGAACAGCAGTGCCAGCACCGTTCGCCCTCTAGTCCTCGTCGGTCTCGACGATGGTCCGACCCTTGTAGCTGCCACAGCTCGGGCAGACCCGGTGGGGAAGCTTGGGGGCACTGCACTGGGGACAGACGCTCATGCCCGGTGCACCGAGCGCATCGTGGCTGCGGCGCTTGTCTCGCTTGGCCTTGGAGGTCCGTTGCTTGGGAACGGCCATGAAGCTCTCCTTCGATCGGCTCTCGGTTTCGCTCGGGGCGCGGGCTCGCGAGCGTGGACCGATCGCGTTCTAGCGGTTCTCTCGGGTTCTCAGGTTCGCCAGCACCGCGAACGGCGACGGCGGCCTCGATTCTTCCTCGCAGTTGCATTCCGTCTGGTTGCGGTCCGCACCGCAGTGGGCACACAGACCCCGACACGTCTCGTCGCACAGGGGCTGCAGGGGCAGCGCCAACGAGATGAGCTCGCTGAAGAAGGCGTCGAGGTCGATCTCGTGACCCCGGTACCAGCCCAGCTCGAGCTCCTCCGCCAGACACATCCCGTCTCGCTCGAGAGCGACAACCCCTTCCGGATCAGGGGGTTGCCGGTCTCCCGCCGGCTCCAGGACCAGCCGGAAGCGCTCGCGGAGCGCGTGACGATAGCGCTGCAGACAGCGTCCGCACTCCACCTGGATGGCCCCCGAGAAGGTCCCCCGGAGGAAGACGTCCTCGCCCACCTGGTAGGCCTCGGTCTCGAAGCGGAAGGGCCCATCGACCGCGTGGTCGAGGTCGCGACCGGCCACCACCTGCTCCTGCCACCAGGCCGGCGAGGCCTCGAACGGGTGCGAGCTGGGGGTCGCCTCGAGGGAGTCGAGCTGGATCTTCATGGGTCTTTCGCCGGCCAGCGCTCTGGCGCCAGACACTTTCGAGGCGGGGAGCGGTCTCGGGGAGGGCTGAGAAGCTAGCAGGCCCCTATGCTGGGCGGGCCATGTCCGACGACCAAGACGCGCACGGAGCGGTCCGCACCCGCTTCGCACCCAGCCCCACGGGATTCCTGCACATCGGCAGCGCCCGCACGGCGCTGTTCAACTGGGCCTACGCCCGCCGACACGGTGGCACCCACGTCCTGCGGATCGAGGACACCGACCAGGACCGGTCGACCGAGGAGTCCGAGCGCCAGCTGCTCGACGGCATGGGCTGGCTGGGCATCGAGTGGGACGAGGGGCCCTTCCGCCAGACCGAGCGGAGCGAGCGACATCGCGAGGCCGCGGCGCGGCTGCTCGAGACCGGCCACGCCTATCGATGCGTGTGCACCCGGGACGAGCTCGAGGTCCGCCGGCAGGAGACGATCGCCGACGGCGGCAAGTGGACCTACGACGGCCTGTGCCGCGGCCGCGAGTACGGCCCCGATTGCGGAGAGCACACGGTCCGCCTGAAGCTGCCGGAGGCCGGCTGGCTCGGGTGGGACGACCTGGTGTTCGGCCCGAGCGGGCAGGACGCCAGCGAGATCGGAGACCGCATCATCGCCCGCTCCGACGGGACGGCGCTGTACCACCTGGCCGGTGTCGTGGACGATCTGGACATGCGGATCAGCCATGTCATTCGCGGCGCGGACCACCAGCCCAACACGCCGTTGCACATCGCCATCTACCACGCGATGGGAGCCAGCCCGCCGGCCTTCGCGCACGTGCCCCTGATCGTGGGAGAGTCCGGCAAGAAGCTGTCGAAGCGCCGCGATCCCGTCTCCGTGCAGCACTTCCGCGAGGAGGGGATCGTGGCCGACGCCCTGCGGAACTGGATCGTCCGGCTGGGCTGGTCGCACGGTGACCAGGAGGTCTTCTCGCGAGAAGAGATCCAGTCCCTCTTCGACCTCGACGACGTGGGCCGTTCGGGCGCGCGAGCGGACGGCGACAAGCTCGCCTGGCTGAACCACCACTACATCCAGTCGATGGAGCTCGACCGGCTGGTCGAGCTGGCGCTGCCCTTCCTCGAGCGCGTCCTGGGGCCGGACGCGACCCTCGAGGCCAGCCCCGCCGTCGCCCGTCTGATCGACCTCAACCGTCAGCGCGGCCACAACCTCGTCGAGCTCGCGCAGCACACGGCGTGGGTGGTGCGCGAGGAGCCGTGCTTCGACGCCAAGGCGGCCCGCAAGAACCTGACACCCGAGTCGGGTAGCCTCCTCCGCGAGCTCGCCGCCCGGCTCGCCCGGGTCGAGCGCTGGGAGCCCGTCGAGCTCGAGCCGGTCTTCGACGCCTTCGTGACCGAGCGTGACCTGGAGATGGGGAAGGTCGCCCAGCCCGTCCGCGTGGCCCTGACCGGTGGCACGATCTCGCCCGGC
>JANQSB010000175.1 GCA_028284295.1 Myxococcota bacterium
CAGGGTGTCGCCAGCACGACGGCGAGCAGTCCCTCGAAGAAGCTCCGGCGATAGCCGGTGGCGTCGGCGAAGGCCGCACCCGCGGGCTGCAGCGTCACCTCGAAGACACCGAACAGGTTCAGGGCGAAGACGACGAGAACCGTCGCCATGCCGGCGACGAAGAGCGGCTCCTGGAACTGGAAGCCCCAGCCGACGGCCGTTCCGGCCGCGCGCAGGCCCAGCACGATGGCCGCCAGCGCGCCCATGGAGGCCAGCACCCCGCCCGTGTAGGCCGCCCCGTGGCCGACCACCTCGCGGCGACTGCGATGCGCCAGCTCGGCCACGTGGAAGACCTTGAGGGCGAGGACGGGCAGCACGCAGGGCATCAGGTTGAGGATCAGTCCCCCGAGCAGCGCGAGGCCGAAGGCCACCAGCAGCGAGGTCCCACCGGCAGTGGCGGCATCCGGCGCGCCGGCGGCCGGGTCGAAGCCGCCAGCCAGTGTCCAGAGCGGGCTCTCGACGACCGCCGCGGGCTGTCCGGCAAGGCCGCGAGGCAGCGGGAGATCGACCTCGAGGTGGGTGACGGGTCCCCGCTCGGCGAAGCGGACCGGGAGAAGGCCCCGCAGCCGCTGCTCGAAGCGACCGGGATCGTCGGGCGAGGCATGCCCGGCGAGCACCACGGTGAAGCCATCTTCCTCGGGCTGCTGGGCGACGGCGCCGATCTCGACCGTGGGGATCGCTTCCGGAAGGAAGGCCTCCTTGTCGCGACCGGCTGCCAGATGGAGCCCGGCGCACGCCGCGGCACCATCCGGACAACGCACGCGGATCGCCGACCGGAAGTCGTCCCCGGGTCGAACCTCGCGCTGGGAGTGCAGCACCTCGAGCTGCAGTCCGCGGAGCTGCGGATCTTCGGGAAGACGCGCCTCCCAGGCGTCGAAGAGGGCCGTCACGGGCTCGGGCGCCGGCCGGGCGACCGACGCCACCGGCAGCTCCCGGAGCAGCTCGATCCGACCGGGAATGCAGCCGATGTGGCAGGTGACGAAGTCGGCCGTGACCGCGATGCGCGCCCGCCCCCGGGCGCCCTCGGAGATCCGGGCCTCGTGGCTGAGCAGGACCCGGTCTCCATACCCGTACGTGGTCAGGAATCCGTCGGACTCCTCGAAGACACGCGGAGCGGGCCAGCGCAGCGGTCCCAGGGCGGCGTCCGGGAAGTCCCACTCGAGCTCGGTCGGCAGCCCGGACTCACCCGAGTTGCGCCAGTAGACGTGCCAGCCGGGATCCATCACCAGGAGCACGCCCACCCGCACGGTCTGGCCCGGGCGCAGCGCTTCGGCGTCCACCAGCAGCTCGGCCTCGACCCGGGGGTCGTCGCCGTCGAAGGCATCGGCGCCGCGCGGTCCCGGCTCGGACGTCCCGGCGTGGGCGGGGGAGACCCCGACCAGCGCGAGGAGCGCCAGGGTCGCAGCGATCGTCGGGGTCCAGGGCGCCCGCATCCGCTCCTCCCCCTTCACGAAACCCGAACCAAGCCCATCACCAGGCCCACCTCGCCATCCATCCGAACGCACCCATCCGATCCGGTCCGATCGTTCCACCCAGTCTAGTCCACGCCCCGAGCGAGGATCGGCGGGCCCCCGAGGGAGCCCCGTCCGTGTAGACTGGCGATACGCCCCGGGACCGTCCGGGGTAACGTCGGTTGGTCCGCGCCCGATCTACACCCCATGAAGAACGCCGAGCCGTCCCCGCACTCCCTGTCCCCGGTACCGCGGATCCTCGCGGCCCTTCTGATCGCCCTGCTCCTGCTGACCGCCTGCAGTGACGAGCAGCGTGCGCGCTTCGCGGCCCGCTCGGGCGACCCGGCCGAGGAGTACGCCCTGGCGATGCTCCTGATGGCGTCCGAGCCGCGCGAGGCCTCGGAGTGGCTCGAGAAGGCGGCCGCCCAGGGCCATCTCGAAGCCACCGTGGAGCTGGCGGCGGTCTACGCCGGCGATCGGGGGCTTCCGCGGGCCGACGAGGAGCTGCTGGACGCACAGCAGCGGGCGGCCGCGCTGGGACACGTCCCGACGCAGATGGTACTCGCGGAGC
>JANQSB010000190.1 GCA_028284295.1 Myxococcota bacterium
CTCTCGTTCTCGAGTCCCGGAACACCCCGCACCAGGGTGAGGCTGCCGCGCGACTCGATCAGGGTGGTCGACTCGAGATCGTCGCCGGAGACGGCCCGCATCTCGGCGGTCTTCTGCAGCTCGTCGACTCGCGCATGGACGATCGTCTCGTCGGCGGCAAGCGAACGGGTCGAGAGCGGCTCGGTGCCGTCGTCGCGAAGCGAGAAGAGCCCCGACAGGGCGATTCCCTGGCGTTGCCGGACCTCGATCTTGCAGAGCCCCATCTGGAGCACGTCGCCGGGCTCGATCTTCTGCTTCTTGACGCGGCGTCCGTTGACGAGCGTCGGATTGGTGGCCTCGGGGTTGTGCTCCAGGACCGAGGCGCCGCGCTCGACCCGGATGGTGGCCTGGAGCCCGGAAACCGACTTGTCCTGGAGCAGGATCGCTCCGGTCTGGCCCGTCTTCGGCTTGCCCCGGCCGATCCGCACCTCGGCGCCGTCGACGGTGAACTGCTGCCCGGCGTCGGCGCCTTCCAGCACGAGGAGCTCGAGAACGGTCCGCGGCGCGGCGTCCGAGCGACCGCGACCGAAGAGGGCCCGGGGGTTGTTCAACGATCTGGGGAGCCACTTCGCCAAGTCCGAGCCCTCGTGCGAGAGCACCGGGGCCGGGCAGGCGCGTGCCGGCCCCGGGCGGGGGGCCACCCATTCTATCCCAAAGCGGTGCTGCGGTGTGTCACTCCGTGTCGGGTGCGATCCGCCCGCGTCCCCGCTTCAGCTTGCCGCGCCGCTGCTTGGATTCGAGCCTGCGCGCCTTCGAGGCCGGACTCGGACGGGTCGCCTTTCGGGGTCGCGCCTGGGCGAGGGCGCCCGCGAGCAGCTCGGCGAGCCGTTCGCGGGCGAGCTCGCGATTCCGCGCGCGGCTGCGGGTGCGGTCGCAGTGCACCGCCAGGTCGCCCGTCCGCGAGATCCGCGCGCCGAGTCGGGCGCGGAGCCTTCGGCGCTGTGCGGCGCTGAGCACGTCGCTCGCCTCGAGATTCCAGCGCAGGCTCACCCGGGTGCTCGTCTTGTTGACGTGCTGGCCACCGGGACCGCGGGAGCGCGACGCCGCCTCGCGGATCTCCGCCCCCGGGATCCGCAGCTCCGAAGACACGCGCAGGTCACGGGGCGCGACCACGGTCCGGCTCAGCGCGGCATGGTGGTGACGGTGACCAGCGCCTCGGCCATCTCGTCCTTCTTCTTGCGGCGCAGGCCCCGGGTGCGGACGATCTGACGGGTGCCGTCGGCCACCACCTCGTAGGGCTCGCCCGCGATCATGCGGCGCTCGGTCACGAGCTGGGGCGGGCGTTCGGTGAAGGCGGTGGCGTGGATCATCTCCGCACCGAAGGGCGGCACGATCTCGAAGCTGTCCGGATAGGTGATGACCTGGTTGACCTTGGAGGCGTCGACGTACCAGGCACTCGAGATGGGAATCTGCTCGCCGCTCTGCAGCACGTAGATGATCCGGATCCAGGCGGGCTGGTTGACGCGGTAGTGGAGCACCAGCTCCTCGGACTCGGTGTACACGACGCCGCGTCGACCCCGATCCGTCCACACCTCGAGCTGCAGGTCGCCGGAGATCAGCTCGCCCTCGCCCAGGATCTTCTGGTCGCGCAGGGCCGACTCGAAGTTGGCAGGCTTGAGCGACACGTCGCGCGGCAGGACGCTCCGCGGCAGGCTGGTCTCCGCGCTCGCAACCAGACGGCCGCTGGCCGCGTCGCGCACCGTGGCCGTGATGCGGACCTCGTCGCCGCGCTCCAGGTAGACCCCCCGGACCACGCGGCCGTCGGTGGTCTCCGGGAGATCACCGGCCCCCCGGGCCAGGATGCTCTCCAGCTCGATGCTGGCCTGGCGACCGAACACGCTGGACAGGTCCGTCGTGCCATAGGTGAAGGGGGAGACGACGACCCGCCCGCGACTCGTGGCCTTCTGCCGTCGCAGCTGGATGCCCAGCCGCTCGATCGCCTCGCTGAGACTCGACGCCGGGCTCCGCAGGATGACCTTGACCTTCTCGTCCACGGTCCGGTTGGCGGCGACCAGCTCCGCATGGGCGGCCGCGTCCACGGGCGTCGCCGAGCCCAGGGCCCGGGCGATCGAGTCGTGCTCGAGCGCGACGGCGACAGGACCGCGGCAGCTCTCGTAGGTGGCGATGGCGTCGGCCTCGCGTCCGGCGCGCAGGTGTCGCTCGCCCGAAGCCAGACACTCGCGCAGCTCGGCGAGCGCGCGCGCGCGCAGGCCGTGCCGCTCCTGGATGGCGCGGCCGCGGCCGAGATAGGCGAGCGCATAGCTGCGCTCGCTCCCCGGGTAGACCTCGTAGTCGAGCCCGGTGAGCTGGATGTCGCTGGTCGAGTTGACGATCGACGCGATCTGGTACGAATCGGCACCGTCGCGGCTCTCGGTGACGTCGCGCAGGCTGGCCTGGATGTGCACCGAGATCTTGCGCGAGAGGTCGGCGGCCGCCTGCTGGCGAGCCGCGTCCACCCCGCCCTGCGCACCGGGAACCTCGACCATCGCGAACCCGGTGATGAAGCGGGCCGACGGGTAGCGAGGTGATTTGCCCCCTGCCGCGATCCAATCCGGCGGTGGGCCCTGGGAACGCAGATCGGCGTCACCACCACCGCTCGCGCAGCCGACGAGCGCCGCGAAGGCCAGCCAGGAGGCCGATTGCAGGAGCACGCGAACCGCGCGCCCCCATTGGAAACGGTGGGCAGCTTGCTTCGACACCATCCTTCTCCGCAGACAGGACCCGGACACGAGCGGAGTCTAGCCGCGCATCGAAGCCGGGGGACGCCAGTGGGTGTGCTTCCTTCTCTACGGGGTTCCGGGAGCCCGGTTCCGGATCGGCAGCCCGGCCGCAGTCCCGCTCCCTGCGGGCGTCCCTTCGGTCCCCTCGTCCGGCTGCCGATGGGACAGGAACCGAATCGACCTGCCTGGTCACTACTGGGCTACGGTCTGGCTGGATCGGCCAACCGATGTGCGCCTGCAAAACCGCTCGGAGGCAACCCATGCGAAGCGCAAAGCGAAACTCCCTGGACCTTTCCCGCGCGACCCTCGTGGTCGCCCTCGTCTTCTCCCTCGGCGCGTTCGCCTGTGCGAGCGACCCCGAGCCCACGGCCGAAGAGAAGCTCGGACCGATGGCGGGCGAGCTCGCGAACGCACCGGCCTGGGTGACCCAGGGCTGCGGCGCCTTCTGGGGCGACGACAACCCCGCCAAGCTGTGCGGCGTCGGTAGCGCCGGCGGCTCGCGAAACCACTCGCTGATGGTGACCGCCGCCCAGGGCCGCGGACGCACGGCGATCGCGAGGTCCCTCGACCTGCACGTGAAGGCCATGCTGAAGGACTACCAGGCCACCACCACGGGCGGCGAGGAGTACGGCACGGCGGCTGCCGACGAGCAGCACATCGTCGACGTCAGCAAGCAGCTGACCGAGATCGATCTGGTGGGCGTCGAGCAGCGCGACATGTGGATCTCGCCTTCGGGCCAGGTGTACGTCCTGATGGTCTACGACGCCGAGAAGTTCAGCTCGGCGGTGCAGAGCATGGACAACCTCTCGGAGGAGATCCGACAGGCCGTGATCGAGCGCGCCGACGCCTCGTTCCGCGAGCTCGACGAGGAGCTCGAGAAGAACTGAGCGACGCGCGTGGTTCCCGGCCGGATCTCCGGCCCATGCTCATGCTGAAACAAGGCACGGCGCTGGCTCTGGTCAGCGCCGTGCTTGCTTGTGGCTCGCCCGCACCCGAAGACCGCGAGCCCAGCTGGCTGCGTCAGTCACCGGAAGGCTGCGCCATCGGCTTCTCGGGCCCCACCCTCGATCCGGGCGACTCCATCCGGTACGCGCGACGCGCCGCCCTGCGGCAGCTGGCTTCCGGTGCCGGGGACGCCCGGGTCCACATCGAGAGCGAGCTCTACGTGAGCGGGGCCCGCGGTCAGCGGGGCGGCGAGTTCACCCGCCAGGACATCCAGGGCAACGTCCGGGGCAGCCGCATCGTCGCCATGTGGGCGGAGCACACCCGCGACGCACGCTCGCTCACGGCCGTGCGACACGTCTATGCGATGGCCTGCGGGGCGGGCGCCGAGCCGCCGGATCTCGACACCCCGTCCTACCCGCACTGGCTGCTGAATCCGCCGCGAAACGAAGGGGCGATCTGCGCCATCGGTGCCGGCGGCCCGACCTGGGATCCGCGGGACCAGGAGCCCGCGACCCTCCGCGACGGACGCAGCGCGCTGGCCGAAGCACTCGACAGCCGCCTCCACCAGATCATCATCGACACCGGCGAGACCAATCCCCGCGTCGCGACCGAGCTGGCGACGACCGAGGCGGCGCTCGCCCGTGCTGCCACGGCTTCGGAGCTCGACGACCAGTGGAGCGATCTCCGCGGGGAAGGCCCCCTCGGCCTCAAGGGCGTCCTCTACGGGCTGATCTGCGTGCCGTTGTGAAGGGGAGCGCCACCCGGCGCGCCCCACTCGGGCCACCTCTCAACTCGGAGCTGCGGGTGTTCGAAGGAGACGACGAGGGCGGAGCGGGACGGCGAACCGGGCCGAGCTGGTAGACTCCCGCCGACTCGCCGCGGGGGGGACGTGGCTTCCGAAGAGACCGAGGCAACGGGCGCCGGAGCCAGCTCCGGCGAGGACGAGGGCAGCGGTGCCCTCGGACTCACCGGCAAGCTGCTCGCCGATCGCTACCGCGTGCAGTCCCGGCTGGGTGCCGGGGGGATGGCCACCGTCTACCGGGCCCGGGACGAGTCGCTCGACCGACAGGTGGTCATCAAGGTCCCGCACGCCGCCCTGCTCGTCGACCCGGGATTCCGGAAGCGCTTCGCCAAGGAGAATCTCAGTCTCTCCCGGCTCGAGCACCCCAACATCATTCCCATCTACGACGTCGGCGAACACGACCAGATCCCCTTCGCCGTCACCCGCTTCCTCGGCGGCGGGGACCTGAGTGACCGCGTCCGGGCCGCCGGCGGACACCTCGAGCCCGAGCAGGTGATCGAGTGGCTGCCGCGGATCGCGGAGACCCTGGACTTCGTGCACGAGCGGGGCTGGCTGCACCGGGACGTGAGCCCGGGCAACATCATCTTCGACGACCACGGCAACGCCCACCTCTCGGACTTCGGGATCGCCACCGCCGTCAGCGCGGACGATCCCGACGCGACCGCCCAGGAGTACAACAACCTCACCAAGCCGGGCGGCTTCGTGGGCGCGGCGACCTACGCCCCTCCCGAGTCGATCGAGCGCGGACTCAATGCAGCGTACGATCAGTACAGCCTGGCGGTGGTCGTCTACGAGGCGCTGTGTGGGGAGGTGCCCTTCGAGCGGGGCTCTTCCGAGGCCATGCTCGTCGCGAAGAACACGCAGCCCCCGACGCCCCTCGGCGACAACGCGCCGGGTCTGCCGCCCGGAGTCGTCGCCGCCGTGATGCGGGCGCTCTCCAAGGACCCGGCCAAGCGCTTCCCCTCGTCGACGGCGTTCACCGAGGCGTTCCGTCAGGGGCTCGCCGAGGCCGCGCCCGCGCAGCCCACCGCAGCGCCCGTCACCGACCCCGGCACCGTGGTGGTCGATTCCAGCATCCACGAGCTGCCGCGACGGAAGCTCCCGGGGGCGGCGATCGCGGCCGGCATGGCCGCGGTGGCCGGCGTGGCGGCGCTGGTCTGGTGGCTGGGCCAGGGTGCCGGCAGCGACCCCGTGACGCCGCCGGTCCAGGACAGCCTCGCCTCGGCCCCAAGGGCAGCGTCCGTCGAGGTCCGGATCGGCAGCACGGAGGCAGAACGGCGGGCTGCGCTGGAGCTGTGCCGCGAAGCGCTGGGATCGGCGTGCAACGAGGCCGACTACGCGGACGAGCTGCTGCGTTCCGAGACCATCGGCCCGATCGAGATCGACCGCTCGGAGGTCAGCAACCGGCAATTCGCGGCCTTCGCATCCGCAGGGCGCTACCTGACCTCGGCCGAGCGGCAGGGCTTCAGCTACGCCCCGGTGGGGGGCCTGCTCGCCAAGGGAACCGATCTCAGCTGGCGGGCACCCACTCCAGATGTGGGCTACCGGGACCGCCTCGACCACCCCGTGGTCCACGTCAGCCAGCAGGACGCTGCGGCCTATTGCGAATCCCAGGGGAAACGACTCCCGACCGAGGCGGAGTGGGAGTACGGGGCCCGGGGCGAGGCACGGAGTATCTTCCCATGGGGCGACGATTTCTCGGAGGATCTCGCGGTCTGGAACACGCAGCAAACCCGCGAGGTCGGCTCCATGCCCCGGGGCGCGACGCCTTCCGGCCTGCAGGACATGGCCGGGAACGTGTGGGAGTGGACCTCGACGCAGACGCCGGGTGGCTCGGGGGAGGTCTTCTTGAAGGGTGGAGGCTTCGCCGACCAGGACCCCGCACGGCTGCGGGGCGCCATGCACATGAGTGCGGCGCCCAGCGACACGAGCGCGGACATCGGATTCCGCTGCGTTCGCGATCTGTGATCCGGACGCGGTTGCAAGTCGGAACGCCAGGAGGAACACCATGAGACGCCCCCAGCTCGGACCCGACACGGTCCCCTTGGCAGCCCTTGCCGCTGCCGCCCTGCTGCTCGCCGCCCCCGCGCTGGCCGGAGATCCGGCAGACGAGGCAGCCCGCCGCCACTTCGCCCAGGAGGCCGGAGCGGCCCCGGCGGCGATGCCCGGCTCGGAGGAGTCGATCCGCAAGCCGGGCCAGCCGGACCCGACCTCGTCGCCGGACGCGATGGTCGCGTACTTCACCCAGGACATGCCCGACGACGTGACGGTCGCGGCACGCCGACGGCACGTCGACCTCGACATCAAGTTCGCCTTCGACTCGGCGGAGCTCAGCGAGGACGGCGCGCGCCAGCTCGACACCGCCGGACAGGCCCTCAACGACCCGGCCCTGCAGTCGCATCGGTTCATGCTCGCGGGCCATACCGACGACGTGGGAGACCCGGGCTACAACCGGGCCCTCTCGAAGAAGCGGGCCGAGTCTGCACGCCGCTACCTGATCGAGAAGCACGGCGTCTCACCGGAGCGGCTCGAGACCGCCGGCTTCGGCGCAGACCACCCGAAGGTGGCTGCCAAGACCCCGGAAGCTCGCAAGCGGAACCGGCGCGTCGCGCTGGAGATGGTCGAGTAGCGAAGCCGCGAGATCGAGGCGTCAGCGCTCGGGCGCCGGGACCAGAGCGCAGAGCCGGGCTTCGGTCTGGCTGAGCACCCAGCCGCGCACGCGCACCACCTGGTCCGACCGGAAGTCCTCCCGAATCCGTTCGAGCAGCGCGGCCCGCAGCGCCTCGGCGTCGGGCTCTACCCAGCCCGACCAGATCTCGCGTGCGACGACTTCCGGCGTCAGCCCGGCCGCGTCCTCCGGGTGGCTGCGCCGGTACGCCTGCCCCAGCGCCCCGACCTGCGGCGGGAGCTCCCGGGAGAGATCCACCAGCACCTCGGCTGCGCCGGCACCCGACGAGCAGCCGCCGAGCCAGGCGGTCGCGATGCCCCCGGCGCCGACCGACACCGCGATCACGAAGCCACGCCGCGTGAGGGGCTCGTTCATGCCGCGAGCCGTGACTGCAGGTGGTCGGCCAGGCGCAACGCCAGGGCCAGCAGGGTGAAGGTGGGGTTGGCGCTGCCCGAGGTGGGGAAGACCGAGCTCCCGGCGACGTACAGGTTGTCGATTCCGTGCACGCGGCAGTCGGCGTCCACGACGCCCTGGGAAGGATCGTCGCTCATGCGGGTCGTGCCCATGTGGTGGGCGCCGCCGCGGGTCTTCGCGAAGGGACGCTCGGCCTCCAGCATGAAGCGAGCGCGCCCCGCCAGGGTGGCGCCGAACTCCGAAGCGATGATCTCGAAGGAGCGCTCGATGCTGCGCTGCTCGAGCTCGCCCAGGCGCCAGTCGAGGCGCAGCTTGCGCAGACCGAGCCGGTCGCGCTCCTCGCCGAGCGTCACCCGGCTGTCCGGGTTCGGAGCGTTCTCGGAGTGGCTGCCCAGCTCCCAGGCTCCCCCGGCCAGGGGCTCGTCCTCCCGGTCGGGCTCGCTCCAGGAGCGCAACGAGGCGCGGGCGTGCTCGACGCTCGCGCCCAGCCGACCGAGGCGGATCCTCCGACGACGCGCGCTCAGCTCGAAGCCCAGCAGACGGTCTCGCGCCCGCACCTCGGGGCTCGTGACCCATACGAGCCGACGCTCCATCGGCGAGCCCTCGACCCGGTAGCGGCGCTGGTAGTGGTCCCGGAAGTTTCCCCCGGGCTCGCGGATGATCCAGCCGCACTTCGTGTGGGGATGCTCCTGGAAGAAGCGACCGACCAGGTCTCGTCCGTTGCCGAGCCCTTCGGGCTGCTCGCGATCCGAGAGCAGGAGCAGGCGCGGGTTCTCGAGCCCCCCACAGGCGAGGATCACCACCCGCGCGCGGATCGAGATCTCGGGGCCGTCCTCCACGCGCGCCACCACGCGCTCGACCCGATCGGCGGTGGCATTGGCCTGCAGCCGGAGAGCGTTCGTCTCGAGCAGGACGCGCACCGAGGGATGGCTCCCGACCCGCTCGCGATACTTGACACCGAAGCGGGTCGGCGGGCTGAAGTGGAAGACGCGGGTCTCGACGGTCGCCGAGCGGGGCGGGAAGGCCAGCGGGTCCGGGGGCGCTCCCTCGAGGTCCGGCCAATCGTCGATGTCGATCCAGGGCATGGCCTTGCGATACCACGGGACGAGCTCCGCATAGCCGATCGGCCAACCCGAGTGCGGGACCCAGTCCCGTTTCTCGAAGTCCAGCGGCTCCAGCGGGCGGCACCACCCCGACCAGTGGAAGGTGCTCCCTCCGAAGCAGCGCATCCGGAGCTGCCGGGGAATCCCTGCGTCGAGGTCGCCGCGATAGCGGGTGACCATCTCGCCGTCGTAGAGCTCCTGGCTGCGATCGCTGGGGGTCAGGCCGCCGCCCTCGAGCACGATCACGTCGCGACCGCGATCGCCCAGCTCGAGCGCCATGGCGATGCCGGCGGCCCCCGCCCCGACGATGCAGACCTCGGCCTCGAGGAGCGAGTCGTGCGAGAGAGCCCCGTTGTCGACGAACATCGGGCGCCAGTATATGGGTCGGGCAGCGGCGCGCGAGCCGCGGGACCGGGCGTGCCGGGCGCTACGTGCAGCGCCCGGGACGCCCGGGATCGATCAGTCGAACTCGGAATCCAGGCTGTCGAAGGCCTTGTTGGCGTTCTCGAACGCCTGCTGGTAGACCTCGCCGGCCGCGCCCATCAAGCTGAAGTCGCGCTGCGGAATCCCGTACATCTCCTCGCCGTTCGGTCCCTTGAAGGCCCGCGGCTCGTCGGGCGTGGGCGGAGAGTGCGACGGGGACGGGGACGGCGCGGGCGAAGACCCGGGCGAAGGGCTGGGCGAAGGCGTTGAAGCCTGGGGCTCCGGCCGCGCCTGCGGCGGCTCGGGCTCGGGATCCGGCTCGACGATCTGGGGCGGAGCCGGCCGGGTGATCGGCGGCGGTGCCGGGGCCCCGGGCTGCTGGACGGCCTGGGCGAAGGACACTCCCACCCCCTGCTGACCGAGCCACTGGCGAACCAGGCTGCTGCGCAGCGAGTAGTTGAGCCCCTCGAGCGGCAGGCCCTGGGCATTCACCCGGCGCACGAAGGTGTTCACGCCGATCAGGTGGCCATTGCCGTCGAGCAGCGGGCCACCCGAGTTGCCCGGGTTGATGGCGGCGTCGGTCTGGAAGATGTCCCGCTTGCCGTCCTTGCGGCGGCTCGAGACGGTGCCCGTGGTGAGGGTCCACAGCCCACCGCCACCCGGGTGACCGATGGCGGCGACGGAGGAGCCGATGTCGACCCGCTCCGAGTCCCCCAGTGGCAGCACCGGAACGCCGCGCGGCGCGCCCTGGACCTGGATCAGGGCCAGGTCCAGCTCCGCGTCGCGAGCGACCACGCGAATCGGGTAGGACTCGCGCAGATCGACCGCCACGTCACCGGTGATGCGGGCGGGCTTGAAGAAGACGCGGATGCTCGAGTAGGGCTTGCCGGTCTTGGCGTTCGTGACCACGTGGTTGTTGGTCAGGACCATGCCGTCCGAAGTCACCAGCGAACCGGTGCCGGAGGCGCCGTTCTTCGCCGAATCGAAGCCGAAGATCACCACCACCGAGGGCGATGCGTTGCGATAGACGTCCGCCGCCGAGAAGGCCGCCTGGGCACCGGACGCGATGCCGCAGAACGCGAGCACGGCGACCGCCGTCGCGGCGATTGCAGTGGAGATCGACCCTTGCAGTCTCATCATGTCACCCCTGTCTCGTCTCGCCCCGCGCCGGACCCCGGGTCCGGACGCGCGACGGCCCCCGCCCCGCGGGCCAGGCCCGGAGAGCAGCGGCAGGTGGTGGATCTTAGTGATCGTCATCGGCCTGGAGGTACCTCTGAATCTGCACCCGGAGCTCGTCCGTGAGCTTCCTCGAGCCTGCCGCGAGGGAGCGGGCGCGAGCGACGGAGAGGCTCGAGTAGCTCTCCCCGCCGGATCCCTGGGAGGAGAGCAGCACACTGCCGCCCGATGCACCCGCCACCTCGTAGGACCCCTCCCATCGCACGAAGTGCCCCTTGAAGCCCCGCGGCACCTCCTCCAGCAGCATGCGGCTCGTGACGACCAGATCCGCGCCCTCCCCCGCACCCGCGAGCCGGAAGCCCAGCCCCGTCAGACCCTCCTCGAAGGCCTCGCGCAGGCCCGGGAGCGGCCCCAGCTCGCGACTCCCGGATGGATCGACCTCCACGGCGAGCACCTGAACCCGCGTGCGCCACAGGACGGTGTCCAGCTGCCTCTCGATCTCCGCCGTCGTGGGAACGAAGCCGTCGGGACCGGCACCGGCCACCCGCGCGCGCGCCACGAGCACGTCCCGCGCGCGGCTCTCGGCGGCAGCGCCCCGCAGTGCCCGGGCCCGTCCGAGGGGGGTCGGTGCGCTCTCGGCGCGATCGAGCGCCGACCGGATGCGTCGGGCGGCCTCGGCAGCCCGGGTTGC
>JANQSB010000201.1 GCA_028284295.1 Myxococcota bacterium
CAGACCGGGGAACTCGGGCCGGGCACTCAGGACGAGCATCGCCCGACGGCCGGGAACCTGGTCGACCAGGCGTTGGAGGAGGTCGAGGGTCGTCGGATCCGCCCAGTGGAGGTCCTCGACGACCAGCAGCACGGGCTGGTCCTCGCTGAGTGCCAGCACCCAGTCCGTCAGGGCCTGGATGGTCCGGTCGCGCCGGGCGTCCGCGTCGAGCGCGAGCATCGTGGCGGACCTCTCGTCCGCTTCGGTCGGCAGGTCGAGAAGCTCGGCCAGCAGGGTCTCCCGGCGGTCGACCCCGATGCGGTCGAGGGTCGCGTCGAGACGCTCCAGCCGCGCGCCCGCATCCTCGTCGCGGGTGAAGGCGAGACCGCGCTCCAGCAGGTCCAGGAACGGATGAAGCGCGCTGTCGCGACGGTAGGGGGAGGCGCCCGACTCGAGCAGCAGATGTGGCTCGCGGATCAGCTCGTCCCGGAGCGCGAGGGTCAGTCGCGACTTGCCGATGCCCGGCTCGCCCGAGATCAGGACACTCTGGCCCTGTCCCTCCAGCACCCGCTGCCAGCGGTCGCGCAACATGCCGACCTCGAGGTCGCGGCCGAACATCGGCGAGGCTCCCCCCGATGGCTGCGGCATGCGACCCCGGGCGCCGCCGCCCCGCAGGACCCGGTGGACGGTGGTCTGCCGAGCCACGCCGCGCAGGTCCGGAGCGCCGAGGCTCTCGGTCACGAACACGCCACCCACCAGGCGCAACGTGTCCTCGCTGACCGCGACTCCATTCGGACCCGCGACTCCCTGGATCCGGGAAGCGATGTTCATCGTCTCTCCCAGCGCCAGGGTCTCGCGATGCTTGCCGCTCCCCATCATCCCGACCAGGACCGTGCCGGTGTGGATGCCCACCCGGACCGCGATCCGTCCGAAGCGCTCGACCTCCGATCCGGCGACCGGCCGCTCGAAGGCGCGACGGATCGCGAGTCCCGCCCGAATCGCCCGCTCGGCGGCGTCCTCCTGGGCCTTCGGGTAGCCGAAGTACGCCAGGATTCCGTCGCCCTGGTACTGGGCGACGTGTCCGTCGTAGCGCTCGATGGCTCCGGCGCAGATCCGCTGGTAGACGCTGGTGAGCTCCTGGAAGTCCTCGAGCTCGAGGCCGCTGGCGATGCCCGTGGAGTCGATCATGTCGGTGAAGAGCGCGGTCAGCGGCCTTCGCTCGGCGTCGTCGGGCCGGTTCGCCGGATCCGTCGAGAGACGGGTTCCGCATTCGGGGCAGAACTTCGCACCCGGCGGCGGGCGGGTCCCGCACTCGCCACAAGCCGCGACCAGGCCCGCGCCGCACGCGGAGCAGAAGCGCGCGTGGGGCGGGTTCGTCTCTCGGCAGGTGGGGCAACGCACGGAGAGCCTCTCCTCAGTGTACTTCCGGGGTGTCGAGAGAGGGGGACCCGCCAGGCGATCGGAACGCACCCGGCGCGTGCCCCGTCCACCGCTTGAAGGCGCGGTAGAAGTTGGGGGTCTCGGTGTACCCGAGCAGGCTCGCGATCTCGTCGATGCTCAGGTTCGACTGCTGCAGGTAGTCGAGGGCCAGGCCCCGACGAAGCTCCTCGGCCACGGCGTGGAAGCCAGTGGCCTCCTGCTTCAGCCGGCGCCGGAGGGTCCGGCCGCTCACGCCGAGCTCCCGCGCCGCCTCGTCGAGACTCGGGAAGCGTCCGGGATCACCGACCAGCACGCCGCGGAGCGCGTCGACGATGCCCCCCGACGCGCCCAGGCGGTCGAGCAGCTCTGCACAGCGTCGCTCGCAGACGGCAGCCGTCTCCTCGTCCGAGAAGACGAGAGGACGCGCGAGGTCTTCGGTGCGAAGCCGAAGCTCGGTCCGCGGCGCGTCGAAGCGCACCGGGCAGCCGAGCTCGCGCTCCCAGACCCCCGTGTCGAGAGGCGGGAGGTCGACGCACACCTCCAGGGGCGTGGTCGGCGGGTCGGACAGTCCGAGCAGACTGCGGGCGAGCACGAACAAGCTCTCCTCCCGGGCCATTCGCGCGATGGGTCCGAGGGGGGTCAGCTCGTCCAGAAGGATCGCCGACGTGTCGGGCCCGCTCTCGAACGCCAGGTCGAGGAGCGGCCCCGCCGTCGCGACGTAGCGCGCGGTCACCCGAACGGCCTGAGCCAGGCTGGCACTGCTCTGGATCGCGTATCCGAAGACTCCGTGATCGCTGATGCGCTCCCGGCGCCCGAGACGGAAGCCGAGGCCCGGCTCGCACGACAGCGCCAGGGCGTTCTCGTAGATCCGGCACTGCTGGGCGTAGCGGATGCGTGCGTCTCGCGGTGCGAGGTCCCGCAGCGCGAGGCCGGTTCCGGCCAGAACCGCGTCGGCGGCCACCCCCTCGTCGACCAGGAGATCTACCAGATGCTGGCAGTAGCGCGCGCGGACGAGGGAGCGGGCCTGCGCGGAATCGCTCGACGGGCCGGGGGGCGGCATGGACCGAGCATGCCTCAGTGTGGCCTCAAATGATAGGAACTTGGCCCGAGCGGAGATGGTGCGGGCCGAGGCTTCCTGGCTCACTTGGCCCATCGCCACCGAGCGTCACCACGCCATCCCCGGGAGGAGGAGAACCCATGGCCATCGTCATCGTCACCGGAGCCAGTCGAGGCATCGGGGCGGAGATCACGCGCGGCCTCGCCGCCAAGGGTCACACCGTCTACGCCGGCCTGAGAGATCCGGAGGGCCCGCACCGCCTCGTAGGCGCCGATGGCGACATCCGACCCGTGCGGCTGGACGTGACCTCGGACTCGGATGCCCTCGAGGTGGCAGAACGGGCGCTGGGCGAGTCGGGCCGCATCGACGCCCTCGTCAACAACGCGGGCGTCGCCTGGTTCGCCCCGGCCGAAGAGACGAGCGAAACCGTGTTGCGAACCACCTTCGAGACCAACTTCTTCGGAGCGGTACGCGCGACCCGGGCCGTGCTCCCGGCCATGCGCACGCAACGCAGCGGGAGGATCGTGATGATCAGCACGCTGGCCGCCGCGACCGGGCTCCCCCTCGAGTCGGCCTACTGCGCTTCGAAGTCGGCCCTCGAGGCCTTCGCCGAGAGCCTCCGCCACGAGACGTCGCGCTTCGGCGTCGATGTCGCGGTCGTGGAGCCGGGCATCACCGAGGGCGGACTGTCCACCAGCACCCCCGACCCGGAAGCGACCGCCGACTCGGTGTACGATCCACTCCTGGAGCACACGCACGCCTACTACGATGCGGCGCAAGCCGAACTCGAGAGCCCGCAGCTCGTGGTCGATGCCGTCCTGTCGATCGTCGACGGCACCGCGGAGGGATTCCGTTTCCGACTCGGCGCGATCGCCCCGCTCATCGAGCAGATCGCTCTCGCGAGCGACGCGGACGCCGACGCCATGCTGCACGAGGCGCTCGGCATCGGCTGGTGGGGGGCGGGCGAGTCGCCTCCGACGACGCGATGAGCGCGCTCCCCTCGAAGCGCGGCCTGGCGGGCCGCTGGAGGTACCCCATGTCCACGCAAGCGAACGAGAAGCTGCTGTCCCCGGAACGACTGGCCGGTGCCCGTCGCGACCTCGAGAAGGCCACCACGCTGCCCTCGGAGGCCTTCACCTCGCCCGCCGTCTACGAGGCCGAGGTCGAACGCATCCTCGAACGCGAGTGGCTCTGCGCGGGGCGCGCCGACCAGATCCCGGAGGCCGGCGACTACTTCAGCCTCGACCTCCTCGGCGAGAAGCTCGTCGTCGTTCGCGGCAGGGACGGCGAGATTCGGGTGCTCTCGCGTGTCTGCCGTCACCGCGCCGCCGAGCTCGTGCGTGACTCCGGCAACGCGCGTTCCTTCCAGTGCCCCTACCACGCCTGGACCTACGCGCTGGACGGGCGCCTGGTCGGCGCGCCCATGATGGAGGATGCCGAGGGCTTCGAGCGCGAGAGCTGTCGTCTCCCCGAGATGCGAAGCGAGATCTGGGAGGGGTGGATCTTCGTGAACTTCGACGCGGACGCGGCGCCTCTCGGCCCGCGCCTGGCGCCGCTCTCGGAGCTTCTCGCCGGCTACGCGATGTCCGAGATGGTGGCCATCGAGACGGCGACCTTCGATTCGCCCTTCAACTGGAAGGTGCTGGTCGACAACTTCATGGAGGCCTACCACCACCTCGCGACGCACCGCGACACTCTCGAGCCGATCTTTCCCGCGCGGCTCTCGCACACACCCGACAACGAGGGTCCCTACTCGGTACTGATCATGCCCGACCGGGGCGAAGCGGCGGGCCCGTCTTCGGGCCTGCCCCGTGTGGGGCAGCTCACACCCGAAGAAGCGCATCGGCTGATCGCGGCGGTCGTCTACCCGTTCCACCTGTTCGCCCCCACACCGGAGTCGCTCACCTGGTACCAGCTCCTCCCCCACGGTCACGATCGCTTCACCCTGCGGATCTACAGCTGCTTCGCGCGCGAGGCACACGACGACCCGGCCCATGCAGACGCCATCGAAGGGCTCCAGGCCTTCACGAAGATCGTGCACCAGCAGGACATCGAGGCCTGCGAGGCCGTCTGGTCGGGCCTGCACTCGCGCGCCTTCGAGACCGGCCCCCTGTGCCCGCTCGAGAAGCCCATCTGGCAGTTCAACCAGTGGTGGATCGAGCGCATGGCGGGCGCCGTCTAGGCACGCGGCGGACGGCGCGGGACGCACTGCCGGATCGGCCGCGGCGGAGGCGAGACCCCCGCCGCGGCTCGTCGACTCAGCCTTCGTTCGACAGGTCGGGACGCGCGAGCGACAGCTCGGTCTCCACGTGCTCGATGCACGCGGTGCCCGCACCGAAGATCTGCTCGCCCTCGGCCTGACCGAACGCCTCGAGCAGCAGCTCGGGGACGGTCGCCTGGCTGTCCAGAACGGACGGATCCAGCACCGGCTGGGCAACCGCATAGGTGCGGAGCTCGCCGATCGCGGTCTGCAGCACCAGGGTCTGGCGCTCGTCGCCGACCTTGGTGGCGGCCTCGCCCACCTTCCGGATCAGCTCCTCGACGCCGAGCGTCCCGTCGCGGGTCGCACGGATCCGAGTCAGCAGGATCATCGGCACCCCGGTCGGGGGCTCGGCCAGGTTCGACAGATCTTCCCGAATCGTCGCGACCAGCTGCTGGGAGCCGACGACTCCGTCGCCGATGGCCTCGAGGATCGCGGTTCCGTCGGCCTCGCCGAGCAGTCGACGGATCATCGCATCGGGCTCTTCGCGGGACGCGAGGTCCGCGAAGCCATCGACCGTGGTGATGTAGGCGATGCTCCTGCCCGAAGCGCCGGTGGTGACCCGGGCGCTCCAGGGCGACGTGTCGTCGTCCTTCTGCGCCCGCTCGGCCACGTAGCGGACCAGTCGCTCGTAGCGCGCGATCGCGCCTTCCTGGACCTGGTGTCTGAGTACGGAGATCAGTGCCATGGCTTCGTCCTATTCCCGGATGGGTTCCCGGGTTGGGACTCCCGGGCGCCCGATTTGGGGGAGTGATGCGCCGGAGCCGGTTGGAGCCGGCGCTCGTTGGGGAACAGGGGCCCGAGCGGGTCGGGGCAGCGGGAGCGTCTTGCCCGGGCGGGCGGCTGCGGCGGATGCCCCTCTCTACGAAGCATCCTACGCCCGCAGGCGGTGGAGGTGTTGACTTTTCTGAAGCCGATCCGGCGAGAGCGCCGTCGACCGGGTCCCGGCGGGCCCTTCGACGACCTAAGCAAACGCTCGCTCGGCCCCGCTGGACCTGCCTCGTCAGGCGGGCAGCGTCACCCGGGCGACACCGATCATCGACTCGCGGGTGACGATCGCGGCCAGCTGGTCCTCGCTCCAGCCCTCGCTTCCCTCCGGACGCAGGGGGAGGACCACGAAGCGCGTCTCGGCCGTGGTATCCCAGACCTTCACGGCGACTCGCGGAGCGAGATCGAGTCCCATCTCCCGCAGCACGCGACGCGGCTCGCGCACGACTCGCGCCCGGTAGGCGGGGCTCTTGTACCAGTCCGGCGGCAGTCCGAGGACGGGCCACGCCGTACACGAGCACTGGGTGCAGACGATCAGGTTCTTGCAGTCGGGAGTGTCCTCGACGACGACGATGTACTCGCCCTGCGGTCCCTCGAAACCCAGCTCCGCACAGGCAGCCGTGCCGTCCGAGAGCAGCCGGGCCTTGTAGTCCGGGTCCGTCCACGCCTTCGCGACCACGCGCGCACCGTTGCGCCAGTCGAGCCGCTCCTCGACAGCCGCGAGGGAGTCGAGCGACGCGTCGGGGACGGCGCCCTGCTCCACCAGGGCCTCGGCCACCGCGGCCGCCCGACGCTCGGGCGACGCGACCTCTTCTCTGCTCATCGCGCGGCCTCCAGGTAGGTCTCCCACAGGTCGACGACCACGCAGCCGGGCTCGGCCTCCCCTCCCCACAGCTCGCGGGCGTCGAACTCGACGTGGTAGGTGGGCTCCCGTCGACCCGGCAGTCCGTGGGCGCTCGCATCCGGATAGGAGAACGGGGGCGCAACGTGGACCACGCTTCCCTCGTGTCCGCGGCAGTAGCGCGGCACTCGCGTGTGGCCGGGCCGGCGAACCCGCAGTACGCGCACCCGCTCCCCCACCGCGAAGAGCGGCGCGGCAGGCTCCCGGCGTTCGTCGTCCCCGTTCGGACGCACGGGGCGCGCCAGGGGGAAGCGGCCGCCCGCCGCCGCTTCGAGCTCGGGATGGGAGAGAACGCCCTTCTCGACGAGCAGCGTCGTCACGCCGGTGAGCATGCGCTCGTAGTAGCGGGCTCGCAGATAGTGGGCCGGATCCATGCGCTCGACCGCGTGCCGGTACTCGTCGGCGTTGAAGATCCGCGCGGCCGTCGAGGCGACCAGCAGGCGGAAGGTCGTGCGTTCCCAGGGCGTGTGGAAGACCGGCTCGCCGGGCTCGGGCTCGACCCTGCCGAAGCCCTCCATGCCGCCGAGGTCGTGGATGCCGTCCATCGAACGATTGTCCCACAGATCCGCCGCGGAGGGTGCGGCGCGCGGGTAGAATCGCGGTCGTGACCTTCGCGCGTGTCGTCCTCTTGCTATCCGCGCTGCCCTTCGGCGGGATCGGCGTTGCGTTCCTGGTGGCCCCCGAGGCGCTGGCCGCACGCGTCGGTCTCGCACTCGACGGCGGCGGGACTTCCTTCGCCGACCTTCGGGCCGTCTACGGAGGGCTGCAGCTCTCGTGCGCGCTGGCACTGGGAGCCGCGGCCCGGAACCCGGCCTGGGTGGCCCCCGGCCTGGGTCTGCAGGTCCTGCTCTACGGCGGCCTCTTCCTCGCGCGGCTCTACAGCTACGCGGTGTCGGGGCTGCCGGACGGCCTCGGCTACGCGCTCCACGCGGGTGAAGCGGTCGGTGTCCTGGCGGGAGTCGTCGCGATCCTTCGGCTCCGGCACGGCGGGCGTTCATGAGAAGCCAGCCGGGAGCTCCAGGAGCGAAGGACGACTCGCTCCGAGAGCTCGGCGGCACGGGCTCAGGGGCCGGACCGGGTCTGGGCGAGCACCTCGATCAGCTCGTCCTGGAAGCGCTCGGGCTCCTCGAGACAGGCCATGTGCGCGGACTCCTCGAACCAGACGACCTCGAGGTGCGGCGCCTGCAGGGTTCGAGCCCACTCCTCCACCAGCTCGAAGGGCGTGTTGTAGTCGTGACGCCCGGTGAAGAGGTACACGGGGAGCTCCAGTCGCTGGACGTCGCGCAGGAAGTCGACGGGCTCGATGTCCTTCCAGGCGTGGTCGAGGACCTTCCACATGCAGGGCATGTAGGAGAGCTTCTCGAAGAAGGTGTACTCCGGCGCGCGGATCGTCAGACGCGCCAGCTGCGACATGGCGTTGCCTTGCCGGTAGTCGCCGCGGTAGTGGCCCAGCCACTGACGCTGGGTGGCGAGGTCGCGGGTCGACGAGTACGGCGGGCGGATCCCGGCCAGCGCGTCCAGCGCTTCCTGGTTGCCCTCGGCGCTTGCTCGCTCCACCACGAAGTCATAGGAGATCTCCTCGTTGCGACGCATGTTCACCACCTGGCCGAGGCCCACGTACGCGTGGAAGAGCTCGGGATGCGCCTGCACGGTCAGGACGCCGAGGACGCTCCCCCAGGAGTGGCCCAGGAGGTAGATCTTCTCCACGCCGAAGCGCGCCCGCAGCGCGTTCACGAGCTCGAGCGTGTCCGCCAGGTACTGCTCCAGGCGCAGGCTCTGGTCCGGGACCTCCGACGAGCACGACTTGCCGGCGCCCCGCTGGTCCCAGTGCACGACGACGAAGTGCTCCTCGAGGCGCGCCGAGAACTCGCGGGCCATGGGCATGAAGGCCGCCCCCGGCCCGCCGTGCAGGTAGAGCAGCACCGGCTTGGCGGTGTCCTGGCCCCGGACCAGCAACCACTGCTCGACTCCGCCGATCTCGACGGGCTCGATCGCGGCGATCGCGCGCTCGCCCTCGATCTCCGGCGTGGACGCGGGGATCGCTGCCAGAACCAGGACGAGAACGACGAGCCCCGCAATCGCGACCGCGAGCCACTTCAGGAGGGTCCGCATGCGCGGAACATAGTTCGCCGAGCTCCGGGGCGTCTACGCTTCTCTTGCCCCAGGGAGACGCGGCGAGATCACTTCGCGAAGGGGTTCGGCATCTCCAGGTCCTCGGTCAGGGGCCACTCGCGAACCAGCTCCGGCTTGTGGCCCTCGGGGTACCACTTCTCCGGCGGGATCTCGTTGGCTCGGACCCGGTCGTTGATGACGTCGTAGACCTGGTGGCGCGGTGCGGGGAAGGTGACCGTCGGGCTGTCGAAGACGGGCCTCGGCGTCTGCGACGAGTCGGCCGCTGCGGCTCCCCGCCACCAGACCTTCCCCTCGCCGTGGATGTTGAAGGTGACGAGATCGGGAGCTCCGAACGCGAAGGCACCGCGGTAGTGGTGTCGCACCTGCGCGACGACCTCGTTGTTGAAGATCTCGTCGTAGCCGTAGTGGGTGGCCACGCAGACCCTGGGCTGTGCCTTCTCGCAGATGTAGCCGAGCCCGTAGGCCGGCGTGTGGGAGGTGTCGATCGTGTACGCGGCCATGGCGGCAGGCATTCCGAGCGCCTTGGACGAGACGGAGACCGTGGCCGTCTGGACCTCGCTGATCAGCATGTCCACGCCCTTGCAGTACTCGATGGTCAGGCTGTTGGGTCGATTGTCGCCCGTGTAGCAGAGACTCCGGCCGTTCCAGTCGAGGCGATAGCTGGTGGCGCCGTCCTTGGTGTGCGAAGTCGGCCAGTGGATGATCTTCACGCCGTCGGCCTCGTACGCGACGCCCCCCGCGTCCATGAAGTCGACTTCGTGGACGACGGGCGCGTAGCCTTCACCGATCGGCCACGAGTGGAAGCTGTCCTGGTGCCAGGCCGTCATCTTCATCATGTGGTGGACCATGTGGGCGATCCCGTACTGCTTCTCCGACCCGCTCGGCCCGTAGATGTGCAGGGGTGTCCAGCCGCCCTGGATCGGCCGGAACATCGTGAAGTACGGGAGGTCGCTCATGTGATCCATGTGGAGGTGCGTGAAGAAGACGTGGTTGATGGTGTTGAAGGGGATGCTGAGCGCGTTGTAGTTGCGCAGTGACCCGATCCCCAGGTCGAAGACGAAGCGGTTGCCGTTTCCCAGCTCCACGAAGATGCTCATCCCGGACTGGGACTCGTTCGGGTAGTAGGTCGAGCCCATGAAGATGACCCGCACCTCGTCGGACTGCAGCTCTTCGGTGCCCGGGTAGTAGATCATCGTGGCCTGGAAGTGACTCGCCGGCGCGACGTGGGGAACCATCGTCTCGCCTTCGGTCCAGCGTCCCTCGGGATTCCCGGCGGTTCCGAAGAACTCCTTCGCCTGGAGCAACCGGGGATCCGGCGCCGGCTCCGCGCTGACGAGGACTGCGACGAGCAGGCCGAGGACAGGCAAGACGGTCTTCCAGCGCATGGACATGGCCTCCAGGTCGGGACGAGCGCGCCCGCGTGCCGCGCCAACGACTCGGGGCGTGCGCCGGGCGGGCTACACTCTTAGTGGAACCCCATGAGCGGGAGCATCAAGAATGCGCAATCGACCCGCGGCGGATCGGGAAGCAGGTGCCTGGGCGATCCTTCGCTGACTTCGACGAGTTCGGGGAGGCGATCGCCGGCTGGGACATGCACTGGCGCCAGCTGGAGCCGGGTCGGGCCGACGCCGAGCTGATCCAGGTCACGCACGGAAGTGCCCTGCTGACCCACGTCCGGCTGGGCCGGCGCGTCTTCCAGAGCGGCGGCACGCCGCAAGGGGTTCGCACCTTCGGCATCATGCGTGCCGGCGGAGACCCGATCGTCGCAATGGGCAGGGAGATGAACGATGCATCGATCCTGCCCTTCCCGGACGACTACGAGGCCTTCTCGGGCGCCGGCTTCGAGGCGCACACGGTCGCGATCGCCGAGGAGTCGCTCCTCCTGGCGGCCGAGACGACGGAGCTGCAGGAGCCTCTCGCCCGGGCGCTCCGCCAGGACACGGCCGTTGCCGCCAGCGGTCGGGCCCTACGGGCCCTGCGCTCCCACCTCGACGGGCTCGTCTTCGGTCCGAGAAGCGCGACGCTCCCCGCCACCTACGAGGACGAGATGTCGCAGGAGCTGGCGGTCCTGCTCGTCCGGGCCCTGAGCTCGGTGGAGGGCGACGGAGAGCGGGGCGCCGGGCAGCAGCCACCGAATCGCGAGCAGATCGCGCGGCGGGCACGGCGCTTCATGCAGGAGCGGGAGGACGATCCACCCACGATCGCGGAGGTGAGTCGCCGCCTCGGTGTCAGCCGCCGCACGCTCGAGTACGCCTTCCAGGAACAGGTCGGCGTCGCCCCGAAGCAGTATCTCCAGGCCTTGAGGCTCCAGGGCGTTCGGCGAGCGCTCACGCACGCCGCGCCGGCGACCCGGGTCTCGGACGTGGCCGCACGCTTCGGGTTCTGGCACCTCGGGCAGCTGGCAGCCGACTACCGCCGCTGGTTCGGCGAGCGTCCTTCCCAGACCCTCGCGCGCAGCCTCGCTTCGAACCGCTAGACGCTGCGCCCCCGGCTCGTGTCCCGATGACCTCGGGGCTGCGGAAGAGCTGCTGGAAGAGGGCCGCTCAAGCGACCCGCTCGTCCACGAAGCGGCGGAGTCGCCGGACGGCATCGGGGAAGTTCGGCAGGAAGCCCATGTGGCTGCCCGGGTACCACTGGACCGGGGGCTCGCCCCAGCGCTGCCACATGGCTTGCACGAGCTCGGGCCGGAAGAAGCGGTCGTCGTCCGCAGCGAACAGGTGGATCCGATCGATCGGGATCACCGGCTGCAGCTGGTTCCAGCCCGTGCGCTCCACGAAGGCCGCGAAGTCGTCGGGCTTCCAGCCGAAGCGCGCGAGGTCGCGGCGCATGGCCCCCAACACGGGCGCATCGGCCAGCAGCTCGCCCAGGTCCATGTGGGCGATGAAGGGTGCCGAGAACGCGAAGCGGGGCTCCAGACAGGTGAGTGCCGCCGTGAGCGTTCCGCCCAGGGAGAGCCCGGCCACTCCGACGGGCGTCGAGCTCTCGGCCCGCATCCAGGAGAGGAGGGTGCGGGCATCGAGGAGGGTCTGGCGCACCGCCTCGAAGCTGCGCACCAGGTCCGCGGTCCAGTACAGCTCACCGTCGAGGCGCGAGCGACGCGGCTTGCGCTGACCGTGATAGGGCGGCTGGAGCTGGACCACCTCCATGTCGAGCATCCACGCCATGGTCGTCAGGAGCCCGAGCTCCTCGATGGGCGTCTCGGGCTGCATGTAGCCGTGGATGTAGAGCAGCCGCGGGCGCTCGCGCGCCCGGTCGAGGCGGATCCGGCGCGCCGTCACGGTCTGGATCCGCCTCCGCCGTGCGTGGTAGTGGCGGCGGAAGTTCGGCTCCAGGGGTTCGTGCTGCGAGACGAAGCGCAGGTCCTCGCTCTCGATTCCGGGCAGCTTCCAGCGACGATTGCGTCGGACTTCGGGAACGCCGACGGGCGCCGGAAGCAGCTGCTCCGGCGGCAGCCCTTCGTAGGCGTCCAGACCCTCGATCGTGTTGCGCGCTCGGGGACGGACCCAATGCGCCACCCGGGCGAGACTCCCGATCGCGTCGTCCAGGTGGACCATGCCCGGCCGACCCGCTCTAGGCGGCCGGGCGGAGGTAGGCCCGCCACGCGCCTTCGGCCAGCGCCAGGCGGTTGGCCACGACGGTCAGCACCTCCGGATGGAAGCCCATGCCGGTGTGACTGCACTGCACCTCCACGTTCTCGCGCTGCGGACCCTCCTCCTGAAGGCAGCCCCGCCAGTGCACGACTCCGTCGGTCCTGCTGTAGATCGAGGTCGTCGGAACGTCGAGCGGCCGGCCCAGCGCCGCGCGCAGATCGTGTGCTTCGTGGAGCGGCTTGCCACCCGGTCGCAGCGGGATCAGACGGGCCGCGTGGGTGGCGGAGATGTCGGCGAAGGGCGAGCCCATGGTGATCACCATGCGGACGAGCTCCGGATGAGATCGCGCGAGCTCCCGGGCGTAGATCCCGCCGAGGCTCCAGCCCACGAGGCTCACCTTGCGCCCGTGCCGCTCGTGGAGGTGGACCAGCCGCCCCTCCAGCGTCTCGTTGACCCGGGCGCTGGGCCCGAGGTTGACGCCCAGATGGGAGCTGCGCGCGTCGTAGCCGAGATCGCGCAGGAAGTTGCGCAGGGGCGACGTGGAGAACTCCGGAGCCAGGAAGCCCGGCATCACCAGCACCGGATGGCCGTCCCCACGCGGCGCGTCGCGGAGCAGCTGGCGGCGCGCGCCGAACTGGACGAACTCCCCGACCGCCCGGATCTGCTCCTGGGCGAACAGGGCCCAAGGCGGAGGCCCGACCGAATCCCACTCGGGTTTCTGCGTCATCTGGTTCTTGTTGGCACCGATTCGAGCCCGTCAACCGTGGCAGACATCGCCAGCGGGGCGCCGGTCGCGGCTCTAGGAGGTCCTGGTGGCCATCGCGCTGTACTTGTCTGCCAACGACTGGATGCCGGGCGAGATCTCGACGTCGTGCGGGGTGTAGCTCGGCAGGTAGATGCGAAGAAGCCCGGGAAAGAGTGAACGGACGCTGGGAAGCACCGGCATCGACCCTGCGGGTGCGCCCTCTCCTCGTTCTCCGCTCCTGCCGCGTTGAGGGCGCACCTGCAGCATGTAGCGGGTCACCCGTCGCATCCAGCTGGTGAAGTGCCACTGCGCCCAGGTTCCGACGGCCAGCCGATAGAGGTAGCCGCCGCAGACGTGGTCGTAGACGTCGAAGGCCACGGTCCGGTGCTCGAGCTCTTCGACGAAGTGCCACTCGACCATCTCCAGGAAGGGCGAGAGCTCCGGGCCGAAGCCGTCGGGCTCCATCAGGTGCTTCACCGCGTTCATCGTGAGGGCCTCGAAGCCCTCCGCGTACGCGAGATTGAAGCGGAGCGACCGGGTGCGACTGAAGCGATGGTAGTCGTCCGAGAGCTCCTGCTCGAGGCGCTCGAGTCCCGGAAAGCCCGCGCGCCGGATCGTGGCATTGAACTTCTGGTGCATCCGGTAGTGCTGGCCCTCCTGGGCGCAGAAGCGCTCGAGGCCGTCGAGCAGCTCCGGATCCGTGACGTGGCGCGCCGCCGCCTTCATCGAGCGAATCAGGTAGGGCTCCAGGTGGGGAAGCAGAAGCGAGCCCGCGATGATCGCGAAGGACGCCCGGTGATCGCCCGCCACGAAGACCGGATCGATCTCGTCGGGGAACTCGAAGGGCATCTGTCGAACGGTGATCGTGTCCAGCATCATCGGAGCGACGGAGTCCGCCGCACCTCGGTCGCAGCGACTCGAGGGGCGGCCGGGGCCCACGCGCCGCACCAGTATGCCGAAGCCGAGCCGACGGGCACCCCTCCGACACCAGACCCCGGGTCGTGCACTCGACTCCGGCCCACGAGCGTCGGCTATCCTGCCGCGCCCGATTCCACCCCAGGAGAGACCCGATGGCACGCAGCATCTGCGAGAGCCTCCTCGACACGCTCGCCGAGGCCGGCGCTCGCGAGGTGTTCGGCATGACCGGAGACGTGATCAACCCGCTCCTCGAGGCCATTCGTCACGACGATCGCTTCCGCTGGATTGGGGTGCGCCACGAGGAGCACGCCGCCTATGCGGCCGCCGCCCAGTCGGAGCTCACCGGCAAGGTGGGTGTCTGCGCGGGAACGGCCGGGCCGGGCGCCCTCCACCTGATCAACGGTCTCTACAACGCCCAGAAGGAAGGCGCCGCGGTCGTGGCCATCACCGGGCAGGTCGCCCGGAAGGAGCGCGGGAGCGACTTCCACAAGGAGATGGATCTCACCAAGGTCTTCGACGACGTCTGCGCCTACCAGGCGATCATCGAGACACCCGAGCAGATGCCGCGCATGGCCGAGATCGCCGTTCAGAAGGCGCTGGTCGAGCGCTGCGTGACCCGCATCGAGCTGCCGGCCGACGTGATCGCCGGCGATCTGCCCAGCGAGCACTTCTCCCACCCCCTGATCCACGGGCTGCCACGGACTGCCCCGGACCCCGCCCGCATCGAGAAGGCCGCGGCGATCCTGAACGGCGGGAAGCGGGTGACGATCTTCTGCGGAATCGGCTGTCGCGACGCGCGGGAGCCCGTCTTCGCGCTGGCCGAGAAGCTGCAGGCGCCGATCGCGCACACCCTGCGCGCGAAGGACATCTTCGACACGGACACCGACCCGGTCGTCGGCATGACGGGTCTGATCGGAAACCCGGCCGGCTACCACGCCGTCCGGGACTGCGACGTGTTGCTGATGCTCGGCACGGACTTCCCGTACGACGAGTTCCTTCCCGACGGCCGCCCGATCATCCAGATCGACCGGGTCGTCGACCACATCGGCCGGCGTGCACCCGTGGCGTTGGGCCTGGTCGGCGACGTCGGTGCGACCCTCGACGCGCTGCTGCCCCGGGTCGCGGGCGACTCGTCACACTTCCGCGACCACCTCTTCGAGCTGCGCGACAAGTGGCTCGGCCAGATGCAGGAGCAGGCGAGCCTCGAGCGGAGCGACGAGCCCCTCCATCCCCAGCTCTTCGCGCGTGCCATCAGCGACCGAGCGACGGACGACGCCATCTTCGCCTGCGACGTCGGCGAGTGCACCGTCTGGCTGGCGCGACAGGTGAACCTCGGTGGTAGCCGCCGCACGGTGGGCGGCTTCAACCATGGCTCGCTCGGAGCCGGCCTGCCCGTCGCACTCGGCGCGGCTTCGATCGACCCGAGTCGACAGGTCTGGGCCTTCTGCGGCGACGGCGGCTTCGGCATGTCGATGAACGACTTCGTCACCGCCGTCAAGTTCGACTGGCCCATCAAGGTGATCGTCTTCAACAACAGCGAGCTCGGCTTCGTGAAGATGGAGGTCGAGGTGGCGGGCCTGCCCACCAACCCCGAGGCGACGAGCCTGCTGAATCCGGACTTCGCCCTGTACGCGAAGGCCTGCGGCGGCGACGGTGTTCGCGTCGAGCACGCACAGGACATCGTCCCCGCCATCGAGCAGGCCATCGCTTCGCCGAAGCCCTTCATCATCGACGCGATCGTGAGCCCCGGCGAGCTCACGATGCCCCCGCACATCGAGCTGTCCGAAGCCTGGGGCTTCGGACTCTCGAAGGTGCGGGAGGGCCTCATGGCCCTGAAGGGCGATCACGAGGTGTGGAAGCAGTGGCGCGACGAGTTCCGCGCCAACGTGATCCTCTAGCCCACCCCTAGTCCTGCCAGGGCCAGTCGATCAGCGGCGGGATCACGGGGTCGATCGACAGGGCGAGGTTCCACCGCTGCCCCAGCGTGTCCTGGTGAACGACGCTGTACTGCGCCTCGATCCCCACCTTGACGGGCATCCTTCCGAGACGCAGCGCCTTGTAGACGCCGAGGCCGACCGGGACGTTCCAGCGGTCGTCGTTGCTCGACTCCCAATCGGCCGTGATCACCGGCTTGCCCCCGACCTGCCAGCCGTCGGAGAGGTTGAGCATGTAGATGACCTGCAGCCAGCTGTACTCGACGTCGCTCTTGTCTCCCCCACCGCTGCGGCTGGCCACGGAGAACCAGTTCTGGGACAGGGCAGCGACCGTGTACCGGTTGCCGATGTAGGCGAGCACGCCCGCCGGGCCCAGCGAGAACTTCTCGCTCCCCAGGTAGCCACGGCTCGAGGTCGGGAAGGTCAGGGTCGGGCCGAGCCCCCACACGAAGGCACCGCGCTGACCCAGGCCCTCGACACTCTCGTTGCGACCGAAGAGGGAGAAGAGCCCGAGGTCACCGAATCCCGACTCGTTGTCCCAACGAATGGCGCTCTTGGGGACCGAAGGAGGTGGCGCCGGCGGGAGCCCTCCGCCCGGAGGCCCGCCGCTTCCCGGACCTCGGGGGACTTCGGTCCGCAGGACTGTCGGGAAGGTGATGCGATTGACCGCGATGAAGCCCCCGGGCAGCGGCATCGGGATCGTGGGCTGGAAGGTCCAGGTGTTGGTCCAGCGGTCGTTCCGCGTGATGTCACCGTCCTGGAGCGTGTTGTCGAAGGTGTTCTTGAGGATCCACAGCCGGCCGAGCGGATTCGACGACTCGCGAGCGACCTCCGCGTTGCTGAGGGCGCTGCCGTCCTCGGAGAATGCGATTCGAGGGGAGGAAGCCGCAAGTACCGCTGCGGCGACCGCGCAGAGGATTCGAGCCACGCCGCCTACTCCTCGCCGGCGGGTCGCAACGGGAATCGGAAGTCCGTCCCGAACTCCTCGTTGAACTCCTCGTGGACCCGGTCCATGGTGGGAAGGGTCTCCCACTCGTAGCCCTGCATGATCCAATCGGGGGTCTGGTAGCGCTCGCCCCCGGGCGCCGCCTGCTGGCGCGGGGTGACCGACGGAGGCGGATAGGGCTGCGAATTCAGCATCGCCACGCGTGTGCGGACTCCATCCGGGGTGATGTTCCAGACCATCCCGTCCACCGCGAAGTCCACCGGCCCGTCGTAGACCTTGCGAACCTCCGTGACGACCGCGGGCAGGGTGTCGGGATCGTTCTGGAAGTGATACGCGACGGCACGCTTCGGCTGGGTCATCGCCATGATCTTGCCGAACACCGGAGCCGTCGTATGGACGAGGGTGCTGACGAAGATCGCCTCGCCGGGCTGGAACTTGTACTTCTCGACGAAGTAGCGGTTGGGCAGGAAGCACTCGTGGATCGCGAGATCGGCTCCCTTCGCCGCTTCGGTCCACCAACGGTTGGCGAGCGTGTCTCCCGAGAAGGCCACCTTCATCCCCTTCCATTCGAGAATGAAGCTCACCGAGCCCTCGAGATGGATCGCGGGGATCGTCCGGATCACGACGCCGTCCCGGTCGTAGATGACGTTGTTCACCTTCGACCAGTCGTACTCGTTCACCGTCATGGAGAGGGAGCGGGTGTCCAGCGCCCCCTTGCTCGTCTCGAGCATCCAGTTGTAGAACTTCAGGATGCCCGCCATGGCGGACTTCGTCCCCCAGGACTCGGGCATACCCCCTCCACCCGGCCCCCAGATCTCGAGCGGCTTGGAGCGACCGTTCTGCATGCCGTAGATCCACAGGGTCGGGACGTCGCCCATGTGGTCCGCATGCTGGTGGCTCAGGAAGATCTTCGTCATGTAGTCGAGTGGGATGCCGAGGGCGTAGAGGGTCGTGAACGAGCCCGTGCCGAGGTCGAAGATGAGCTTGTCACCGTTTCCGAGCTCGATCAGGAAGCACGCGGCGGCCTGCTTCACGCGCGGCATGGGCATGCCCGAGCCGCACGCGATGATCCGGATCTCGTCCGGCCCGAGCTCCTCGGTGCCGGGGTAGTAGACCTCGTGACTCGGGTAGGCGCCCGTGGGCGACCACTCCTCGACCGAGGCCCGGGCGTTCTTGGGCCTGACCTCGATGTCGAGGGTCATGCACGCCACGACGACGAGTGCCGCGGCCGCGAAGGCACTGACGGCGAGGGTCTTCGAGAACATGGAGAGCTCCTCTGCGGACGCGATGGCCCGGCGACGAGCCTAGGAGGGCGCTGGGCAGGCGGCTATCATGAATGCGCAATCGGACGCCGAACCGTGTCGCGGCCCGGCAGGCAGGCAGGAAAACAGAAAGAAGGAAGGGGAAGGGAAAGGGAGAGCGCGTGCCCGTTGCCTCGTTCGACGACTTCGATGCCTGCGCGGCGAGCCTGCGGGACTGGAACCTGGAGGCCGTCCAGCTCGACCGCGGCAGCTTCGCGGGCGAGATCGCCCAGTCGCCGGTCGGCCCGGTCTCGGTGGCTGCCGCCCGGTTCAGCCGCAAGCTGCACCAGTTCGGCGACCCGCCCGCCGCCGCCACCGTGGCCGTCCTCAGCGACCCGTCCCAGCGCGTGTTCTGGCGGGGGCGCTGGGTGGGCGGGGATCAGCTCATGCTCTTTCCGAGGGGGGCGGAGCTGGACTGCCTCTCGGAGCCCGATTTCGAGGTCCTCACGATCTCGATCGACGCGGAGTACGCCGACTCCTTCTCGGGGGCGCTCACGGGCATGGCCTTCGACGATCTGCATCGGCGCCGGGAGCTCGTCACCGCAACGCCGGGAACGCTCCACGGCGTGCGGCGGACGGCCCGCGGCCTCGCCCGGACCTCCGTGGCTCGGGAGGATCTCCAGGAGGAACTCCTGACCGGCCTCCTGGGCGCCATGGCAGACGGCTCTCGCGATCCGCAGATGGACACGGCACGGGACCTGGCCATGCGGCGCAGCCTGGACCTCATCCACTCACGTCCGCGGGAGCGGATCAGCGTCGCCGATCTGTGTCGAAGCGCGGGCGCCAGCCGCAGAACGCTCGAGTACGCGTTCCGCGAGCGAACCGGCCTCGCGCCCAAGGAGTACAT
>JANQSB010000222.1 GCA_028284295.1 Myxococcota bacterium
CGCGAAGCCAGCCTTCGATCGCGATCTCGGCCGACGGCGAGCGCTGGAGCATCGTCAACGCCAGCCCCGACATTCGCGACCAGCTCGCGCGCTTCCCGGGGCTGCACCCCCGAGAAGGCACCCGCGACATCCCCCTCGACACGGTGGTCGTCACCAACGCCGACCTCGACCACAGCATGGGGCTCCTGGTGCTGCGCGAGTCGCTCCCCTACCGCATCGTGACCACCTCCTGGGTGCGACAGGCCGTGCTTCGCAACAACGCGGCCTGGCGCCTGATGGAGCCGGCGTGGGGCCCGGTGAAGCTCGACGAGCCCTTCGCCCTGGACCGGGAGGGGCTGCTCGAGGCGCGGCTCTTCCCGGTGCCCGGCAAGGTCCCCGGCTACCTGTCGGAGCTCGAGAAGAACTCTCCCGAGGCGACCGTGGGCCTGCGGGTGACCGACACGCGCAGCGGGCGGAGGCTCTGCTATGCGGCGGGCATCCAGGCCTACGACTCCGGCACCCTGGCCGAGCTCGAGGCGGCGGACCTTCGCTTCGTCGACGGCACCTTCTTCACGGCCCGGGAGCTCCTCGCCCTGCGGCCGGGGGCAGCCGACGCCCACGCGATGGGACACCTGCCGGTCGGCGGGGAGGGCGGCAGCCTGGAGATCCTCTCGGGACTGCCCGGGCGCAGCGTCTACATCCACATCAACAACACCAACCCGCTCGTCGACGCCGGATCCGAAGAGGCGAAGCAGGTGCGGGAGGCGGGCGTCGAGATCGCCTGGGACGGCATGGAGCTCGAGCTGTGAGCGAGGCGCCGCTGCCGCCCGACGCCTTCGCGGCCGCGCTTCGCGAGATCGGCGAGGAGCGCTACCACCACCGCCACCCCTTCAACCTGAGGATGCACGAGGGCCTGCTCTCGCGCCGGGCGATCCAGTGCTGGGTGGCCAATCGCTACTACTACCAGACCCGCATCCCCATCAAGGACGGCCTGATCCTCACCAAGTCTCCCGACGCGGCCTTTCGACGCGAGTGGGTCGAACGCATCCACGACCACGACGGGCGCCAGCCCGGCGAAGGGGGTCTCGAGCTCTGGCTGAAGCTCGCGGACACGGTCGGCCTCGAGCGGGGCTGCGTGGAGCGCTTCGACCCGGTGCTCCCGGGTGCGCGCCGGGCTTGCGACGCGTACGTGGAGTTCGTCTCCGGCCACGACCTGCTCGAGTCGGTCGCCTCGTCGCTGACGGAGCTCTTCGCCGGCTTCATCATGCACACCCGCATCGCGGCCTTCGAGAAGCACTACGACTGGGTGGATTCCGCGGGGCTCGACTACTTCCGCAGCCGCACCGTGCAGGCCCCCAAGGACTCGCGCTACGGCATGTCCTTCGTCCTCGAGCACGCGACGGAACGAGAAGACCAGGAGCGCTGCCTGGCCGCGCTGCGCCGCAAGTGCGAGATCCTCTGGAGCTTCCTCGACGCCGTCGATCGCGCCACGTCGCGTCCCTCGCTCGTCCCCCAGGCGCTCCTGCGCGAGGAAGACGATGGCAGCTCCGTGGTGGTGCTGTCGGAGCGAGCCGTGCGGATCGGGGGCAGCGGAGCCGAGATCCTCTCCCTGTGCGACGGCGAGCGCACGGGCAACGACATCGCGGAGACCCTTGCCCGGCGCCATCCCGAAGCCGGGGAGATCCGCGTCGAGGTGCACGACTTCCTCGAGCAGATGGGAAGCGCCGCCGCCCTGCGCTTCGAGCCCGAGCCGCCGGAAGCGACCGGCACCGGGCCGACGAGCGAAGAAGCGGCGGCCCCGGACCCGGCTTCGTGAGCGGCGAGGCGCCCCGCCCCTACAACCTGATCGCCGAGCTCAGCTACCGCTGTCCCCTGCGCTGTCCCTATTGCTCGAACCCGGTGGACTGGTCGCGAACCCGGGACGCCCTCGCGACCGCGGACTGGTGCCGCGTGCTCGAGCAGGCCGCCGGGCTGGGCGTGCTGCACGTGGGCCTGACCGGTGGCGAGCCGAGCGTCCGCGACGACCTCGAGGAGATCGTCGCCGCCGCCGCCCGAGCGGAGCTCTTCACCCACCTGGTCACCGCAGGCCTGCCGCTCTCCCCGGAGCGCCTCGAGGAGCTGGCGCGAGCGGGCCTGCGCAGCGTCCAGCTCTCGATCCAGGACGCGGCTCCCGAAGAGTCGGACCGGATCGCGGGGACGGCCTCCTTCGATCGCAAGCTCGCCATCGCCCGGAAGGCGCGTGCCCTGGCACTCCCGCTCACCGTGAACGTCGTGCTGCATCGCCACAATCTCGGACGGGTGCGCGAGGTGATCGGGCTCGCCCGACGCCTGGGGGCCGAACGTCTCGAACTCGCGAACACCCAGTACCACGGCTGGGCACTCGAGAACCGCGCCGCGCTGATGCCGAGCCGCGAACAGCTGCGGGAGGCGGACCGGATCGTGCGGGAGGAGCAGACCCGGCCCGGCCCGGAGATCCTGTGGGTGCTGCCCGACTACTTCGGCGAGCGACCCAAGCCCTGCATGGGCGGCTGGGCGCGCAAGAACCTCGTGGTGGCGCCCGACGGGCTGGTGCTTCCCTGCCAGGCGGCGCGCGACCTGCCCGGGCTCGAGTTCTGGAAGGTCCTCGACCACGATCTCGCGGCGTGCTGGCGCGACGCACCCGGCATGAACGCCTATCGCGGCGAGGCGTGGATGCCCGACCCCTGCCGCAGCTGCGAGCACCGCAGCCGCGACTTCGGCGGCTGCCGCTGCCAGGCCTTCCACCTGACCGGGGACGCCGCCCGCACCGACCCGGCGTGCGTCCTCTCACCCGACCACGCGATCGTCGTCGAGGCCCGGGAGCAGCCCCCGGATCCGTCCTGGCGCTATCGCGCCGCCACCGGCAAGTAGTCGGGCAACTCCCTGTCATTCATGGTCTTCGGGGCTTCCATCGGGGGCCGGCAGGCGGCTATCTTCAGGCTCGTCCCCCGGCCGACCGAAACGGGCAGCATGCGACGTCGAAGCGAACCCGCGCGATTCCTGCTGCGAGCCGCGTGGCCCTTCCGGGCCGCCGCGCTGGCCGCGCTCCTGCTGCTCGTGCCGACCGCGGACGCGCGTGCCCAGGAGACCGAGGCGCCCGCCGAGGAGGTCGACACCGACGACGACCCCTTCGACCGACCGGGCTTCTACTACGGCGTCAGCGGCGTCTACCAGCGCAACGTGTTCGAGAATCGGCTCGAGGACGTCCTGCGCGACGAGCTGGAGGGGACCGGCTTCGAGACCTCGAGCCTGTCCATCGACGACTCCGGCGGCGTGACCGGCCTGGTCGGCTACCGGGCCGCCTCCTTCTTCGCCATCGAGCTGCAGTACGAGTGGATCGACGAATACAAGGTCGAGGGCAAGCAGGTCCCGGGCTTCGGAACCGTCGAGCTCTACGAGATCGAGTCGCACACGATCACGGCCAACACCAAGTGGTTCATTCCCTTCTGGCGGATCCAGCCCTACCTGCTCGTGGGCGGCGGCTACTCGTTCTACGACATCGACCGCGCCCCGGGCGGGACCGCGCTCAGCCTGCAGGGCATCGACATCGACGACGGCAACCAGGGCGACTGGGCGGTGCGCGCCGGCGGCGGGATCGACTGGTATCTCACCGAGTGGCTGGTCTTCAACACCCAGGTCAGCGCCGTGCTGACGACCCTCGAGCGCCCGCAGATCAGCGACATCGACGACCTGAACTACCTCGCCTTCTCGGGCGGACTCCAGTACCGCTACTGATCGCTCTCAATCTCTCCTGGGGCCCTCGACCGAGTCGGGGAGCGATCCGTCCATCGAGTCCGCGAGCGAACCCGAGAGCGTGAAGCTGAACACGCCGCCGAGGGTGAAGACCACCACGATCTCGGCCGCACGGCTCAGGGTCGAGGCCACCACGGCGTCGCGCAGGTCGAAGCCGGTGAGCACCGCGAGTCCGCCGATCAGGAACTCGCGCAGCCCCAATGCCCCGGGGACGACGGTGACGAGCCGGGTGAGCACGGCAGCGGCGCAGAAGACCATGCAGGCGAGGAGCCCGACCTCCGACTCCCCCATGGCGAAGCAGAGCTTCAGCGCCAGGGCCGCGGCGACGAGCATGACGGCCTGACAAGCCACGACGGCCGGCCAGTTGCGCCGGGCCTCGGGTCCCACGTTGGCCGCGAAGGGAAACCACTTCCCGCTCAGCCGTTCGCGAAGTGGAGCCGGCAGGAGGAGCAGGAGCCCCGCCGCGAACATGCCCGCGAAACCCAGGCCGATCACCCCGACGAGCTGCTCGGGGAAGGCGAAGCCCAGCAGCACCAGGCCGATGGCTCCGTTGGTGGCGACGATCAGCACCAGCAGGGTGGTCTGTCCCACCGCGAAGCGACGGAAGGGCATCGCGTGCACGCGCTTCAGGAACACGGCCTTCGCCAGCAGTCCGGCCGAGAGGGGCAGGTAGTTGGTGAAGGAGGTGACGGTCACGAGTCGGAACCAGTCCGCCGTCGAGGCCTCGACGCCCAGCCCGGCGAAGTGGAGGCGGTTCGCGATTCCGCGAACGAAGAGGAGGCCCAGGGTCAGCCCGACCACCGCCGCGAAGAGCAGCGGGCTCAGCCGGTAGCTGTCCGCGATGTAGTGGCGGTTCTCGAACAGGAAGCCCGAGAGGAGCGCCAGCACCGCGAGCGTGACGATCGACGGGAGCCAGCGCCTCAAGCGTCGCGCGATTCGCGAGGACGACGGCCGCCCCGGCGCCGCTCCTCGTAGAGGAGCTCTTCGAGATAGACCCGGTGACGATTCAGCATGTCGCCGATCATGCCCATGAAGACCATCAAGAGTGCCAGCACTGCCAGGCCCGCACCCGTGAAGCCCGCCCACTTGTGGGGGGAGAAGGATCCCGTCAGCCACCAGTGCCCGAAGAGGAAGGCTTCGAGCAGCAGCGCCGGAACGAAGAGCCCGAGCGCGAGCCCGCCGAAGAAGCGCAGCGGATTGTAGTCCCGGTACACCCCCACCAGGATCCGCAAGGTGTTGAGCGCATAGCGCGACAGACTTCCGGCTACGCGGCTCTGGCCGTACTCCCGCTCGCCGCGCACGCGAATCGGCACCTCGACGACGCGCAGTCCCTTGAAGCAGAGGTCGAGCAGCACCTCGTGGGTATAGGTGAAGTTGCCGAGCGGATTGAGGCGCAGCATCGCCTCGCGCCCGTAGCAACGCAGACCGCAAGACACGTCTTCGAAGCGATGGCGGGTCAGTCCCGAGACGATGCGGGCCACCATCCGGTTTCCCCAGCGCTTGCTGCGCGGCATCTCGGGCTCGTAGGCGGGATCGACGAAGCGCGAGCCCGTCGCACAGTCGGCCTCGCCCGCCCGCACCGGGGCGAGGACGCGCGGGATGTCCGCCGTGTCGAACTGGCCGTCCGCGTCGATGGTCACCCAGTAGTCGGCGCCGCTCTCTCGCGCGAAGGCGAGCGCGGTCTGGAAGGCCGCCCCCACGCCACGGGAGAGCTCGTGCCGCAGCACCCGGGCACCGGCGGCCTCGGCCAGGCGCGCGGTGTCGTCCCGACTGCCGTCGTCGACCACGAGCACCTGCACCGGCCCCAGCCCATCGACTTCCTGGGGAATGCCGGCGATGACCTCGGAGATGGTGGCCGCCTCGTCGAGCGCGGGCAGACTCACCAGCACTCTCACCTGCTCCTGCGCCTGTCCCTGCTCCCAGGAAAGCGCTTCGGCGGGGGTCGGCTTCGGACCGGGTGTGGACACCGGAGAAGGCTACCCCAGCGCCCTCGCGCGTGTCATCCGGACTTGCGCCTTCGCTTCACATCGCGTGCGCGCGCCGCCTCGCTGCGCCCGTAGACGACCACCACATGGCCTCCCAGGGGTGCGCTGCGGAAGAGATGGCGGCGCGGATCCTCACGATTCTCGAAGGGGGTGTCCGCGAAGGGGAGCTTGTACTTCAGGTAGTCCTCGACGACCACGAAGCGCTGCAGGATGCGTCGCACCTTGACCGAACGCCCCCCCGACGCGTGGCGACGGATGATGATCCACTCCGCACCCTGTGCCTGGCCGAGATCCTCACCCGTCAGACCTCCGATGACGCGCAGGTCGGTGTAGAACTTCAGCGGCATGTCGCCGTAGCTGATGGCCACGCGGTCGCCGGGGCGCGCGTGCTGCTCGAGGAAGCGGACGATGCCCTCGATCGGCCCGTCGAAGTCGTGGGTGATCTCGTACACGAAGTCGCGGATCGGCGTGGTCGCGAGCCAGATCGCGAAGAAGACCACGGCAGCGATGCGCGACCACGAGGCCAGGGAAGACAGCAGCAGGGCACCGCAGAGCACCGCGCACGGCGCGATGGGCGTCAGATACCGGAAGTAGGCGCCGGGAGCGAGAACGCCGAGCGCCGCGATCGTCAGGAAGGCGAAGAGCCCGAGCAGGGCCAGGCCGCTCCAGGTCTCGCGGGAGACTTCCAGCCACGGCTCGCCGCGCCAACGACGAAGCGCGACGAGAGCCACTGGAAGAAGCGCGAAGAGCGGTGGCAGGAAGTAGAGGAAGAGATCCTGACCCAGCCAGCCCGCGACCCGCAGGGTCTTCTCGAGGTCGGTGACGAACTCCGCATAGGCCTCCCCGTAGCGGGTCTGGGAGAACCAGAGGATCCACGGCGCGTTCACCGCCGTCACGGCAGCGGACACCCAGAAGACGCGCGGGAAGCGATCGCGTTCGAGCCACAGGCTGTGGATCAGCAACGCCGCCAGCAGGGTGGCGACGTAGAAGTAGTGGGAGTGGAAGAGCAGGGTGGCCGCGACGAAGACCGTGAAGCTGTGACGCCGCTCGCGGCGTCCGGGCCCCCCGGCGCCTCCAGAGTCCGGGACGCGCTCGCCCATGCGTCCATAGGCGTGCAGGGCGAGCAGCGCGAAGAAGCCCGCCATCGTGTACCAGCGACACTGCCGACTGAGTACCAGGAAGGGAACCGAGAGGGCGAGCAGGCCGCCCGCGGCGAGGGCCGCGTCCTGGCTGCGCCACAGGCGGCGCGCGGCCACGTAGGCGAGCAGGATGGTCGCGAGACCGAAGAGCGCGAAGGGCACGCGGGCCGCTGCGGTGGTCTCGCCCAGGAGCAGGAAGGAGGCGGCCACGCCATAGAAGGACAGCCAGGTGTGCCAGCGCCACAGGTAGTCTTCGGCGTACTCGATGCCGAATTCCTGGGAGAAGAAGTTCTTCCCGTCCGACCCGTAGGGAATGCCCTCGCTGAGCACGGTCCGGGCGATGACGGCGGTCTGCGCTTCGTCCTGCCAGAGGAAGGGCTGGTCGAGCTGCGTGAACAGCAGGACGGACGCGAGCGCGCCGAGGCAGGCAAGCGAGATCCAATCGCGTTGGTCGTACGCCACGGTTCGCGCTGCCCCGGATCCTCTGCGTGCTAACTCTCCAGAAATCGATGGCGACGATAGCGCGACAGACGCCGGGCCTCGCGGGGCCCCGACGCGCCGATGCGATCGCCGCGGCCCTTTTCTTCGCCGTCGCCCTCGCACTTCGACTCGCCTACCTGGGAGAGATCCGCTCGCTGCCGTCGGTCGAGGTGCCGATGGTCGACGCGGCCTCCTACCACGAGTGGGGACGGCGCATCGCCAGCGGCGACTGGATGGGAGACCGGGTCTTCTACCAGGCACCCGCCTACCCCTACTTCCTGGGCCTCGTCTACACGCTCTTCGGCGACGGCAGCCTCGTCCCGCGCCTCGCCCAGGCGCTGCTCGGCGCCGCCTCCTGCGTGCTGATCTTCGCATCGACCCGCCGGCTCTTCGGTCGCGCGGCCGGTGTGGCCGCGGGCGCCTTCCTCGCCCTGTACGCGCCGGCGATCTTCTTCGACGGACTGATCCAGAAGACGAGCCTCGGCCTCTTCCTGACGACGGGCCTGATCTGGCTCCTGACCGGCTTCGACAGAAGGCCCGACCCCCTGCGCGCCGCAGCGATCGGCGCCGTCTGTGCACTGCTCGCGTTGACGCGGGAGAACGCGCTGCTGCTGGCCGTCGCGATTCCTCCCTGGCTCTTCGTTCACGGGCGCCGGGAAGGAGCTGCCCCGGCCACCTGCGCGGGCGTCGTCCTCGCCTTCGGGCTCGGGCTGGCGCTGTTGCTCGTTCCGGTGGGGCTGCGCAATCTCGCGGTGGGCGGGCACTTCGCGCTCACCACGGCCCAGCTCGGACCCAACCTCTACATCGGCAACAACGAGGAGGCGACCGGGATCTACGCGCCGCTCCTGCCCGGGCGCCAGACCCCGGACTTCGAGGGACGCGATGCGCGCCGGGCCGCCGAGTGGAGGCTGGGTCGCGAGCTCGACGCGGGCGAGGTCTCCGCCTACTGGCGCGACGAGAGCCTCGCGTGGATCCGCAGCGATCCCGGAGCCGCCGGCCGGCTGCTGCTCGCGAAGCTCTTCCACACGATCAACGACTACGAGATCCCCGACACCGAGGACCCCTACGTCCACGCCGAGTTCTCCCGGGTGCTCTCTGCCCTGCAGCCGATCTTCCGCTTCGGAGTCCTCTTCCCGCTCGCCTGCGCGGGAATGGTCCTGGCCTGGCGAGGGCGCGAAGGCTCCGGTCTTCCCGCCCTGCTCGCGGCGCTCGCCGGGCTCTTCGCGCTGGGGGTGGCCGCGTTCTACGTCTGGGCCCGCTATCGCTTCCCGCTCGTACCCCTGCTGCTGCCCTTCGCGGGGCTGGCGCTGGCGCGCGGCGCGGCACTCGTCTTTTCGAAGGACTGGCGCGCCCTCGTCGCGCCGGGCGCCGCCGGGCTCGTCGCCACCTGGGCGACGAGCCTCCCACACTTCGATCGGGAGCGGATGACCCAGGCCGCCTGGCTGAACCTCGGCAACGCGATGATCCAGCAGCGTCGCTACGCAGAGGCCGATCCCTACCTGGAACGCGCACTCCGGATCGATCACGCGAGCGCCGACCTGCACTTCCAGCGCGCCGTCGCCAGGCAGGGCCAGGGCCGGGGCCTCGAGGCGGAGGCAGAGCTGCGACGGATGCTCGAGATCGACGCCCGGGACCACCGCGGGCACCGCATGCTGGCGCGTCTGCTGAAGGAGCGCGGCGCGAACGAGGAGGCCGCGCAGCACCTGCGCGAAGCGATCCGCCTCGACCCGGCGCGGAAGAGAAAGGGGAGGCCGGGGTCCCCCATCCCTCGACCGTCTCGTTAGTCGCGTTCCGGATCCTTGGCCTCGGGGGCCGGCGTCTCGGCGGCGTCGCCCTCTTCGCCGAAGCGCCAGATGCGCAGGCGATCCGTCGGGCTGGAACGCAGGTCGACGAGCAACGAAGGATCGCGACGCAGACCGACCACGAACATCTCGTTGTCGAACGCGTCCCGTCGCCAGAAGTCCGCGTCCGAGCGGTCGAGCAGGACGACGTAGAACGAGCCGACTGCCTCGAGCAGAAGCTCCGCCTCGCGTCGGCCGACGGCGTCCCGCGGCACGACGACCCGGCCGCCCTCCACGTAGTCCATGAACTTCCCCGTCGCCCGGAGGTTCGAGACGACGACAGAGCCGGGCACCGTGTGTGCCTCGATGGCGTCGCGCATGGCGGCCTGGCCGCGCGCCCAGTCGAAGTGCATCCACTGGACCGCGACGATCGCCGCGGCGATCGCGCCCCCGGCCACCGGAATCCCCTGAGCTGCCCGGCGCTCGAGTTTCGCGGCCCGCTCCACGGAGAGGCGCGCCGCGAAGCTCCGCGCCCAGACCGGCCAGCGCTCCGCGGACGCGAGCGCCAGCAGGGGGAGCAGCGGGATGAAGTAGCGGGGACCCAGTACCAGGCGCTTCGCCCAGCCGCTGGGCTCGCCGCTGTACTCGTACAGGAGGTGGAAGCAGAAGAAGACGAAGACGGTGCCGACGAGCTCCGGACGCCGCGGCCCGCGGTAGAGCAGCGCCGTGGCGAGCCCGCCGGGAACCAGCACGAGCAGACTCGTCCCGTAGAGCGGCAGGGTGTCCGCGAGCGCCGACAACGCGAACTCGTCGGGCGACTTCGCGAACCAGGGATCGCCGAAGAAGGCCGCCGCGGACGCGAGCCGGACGCCGACCCCGAGGAGCCCGCCCACCGCCAGCCACCACCAGCCCCGCTCGCGCCGTACGAGCGACCCCAGGAAGAAGGGCGCGAAGAGCAGCACGTTGGCCTCGCGGAACGCGAGCGATGCGCCCGCCAGGAAGCCCGCCCCCAGCCAGGCGGCGGCACCCCCTTCGGGGCCGCGGAGCCCGCGAAAGTAGAGCCACAGTCCGCACGCTACGAGCGCGAGACTCGGCGCCTCGCTCATCGCGACGCGGCCCATGACGAGGGTCGCCGGATAGGCGAGCACCAGGACCGCGAAGAAGGGCGAGCGTCCCTGGTCTCGCAGCCAGCAGGCGGTCACCCACACCCCGATGAGCACACACAGCAGTGGCAGCCAGTGGGCGGCCCCGCGCCCCCCGGCCGCCACGAACGGGACGAGCAGGAGTGCGGTCCCCAGCGGGTACTCGTTGAGGGGGCGGAACTCGGAGATGTCACCGGTGACGGGATCGACACGCTCGACCGTGGGCCCGCCCTGCAACACCAGCTGCGCCTGGCGCACGTAGTTGTTCTCGTCCGTGACGGTGACGGTGGGCGGATAGAAGACCGCAAAGGCCACCGCGTAGACGACCAGGAGAGCCGCGATCCACCGCATGGCCGGACCCGGAGCGAACGACCGGGTCAGCGGCCCGGCAGCCTCCGGCGACGTCTCGTCCATCGCGACGATCTTAGTGCGTCCCCGGCCCGCGGGGGTGCCCGCGGATGCGAAACCAGCGCGGCGCGGCTCCCGACGGAACGACCCGGGCGCGACGAAGCGGACAGAAGAAGCGGACAGGAAAGAGGAGGCGATCCGAAGCGGCTCCCTCGGCGCCAGGAGCTTCCTTCTTCTCTTCTATGTCGACCTTCTCCATGTCGACACGTGATCGACACGCTCGCCGCAGGGCAGGTGCGGATCATCCCGCTCGAGGACGGCTCGCGAACGGAGACCTCCGTCGCGGCAACCCACCTCCCGGGGCTTCAGAGCAGGACGCTAGACTCGGCGCCCGCGTTCGAGAGCCCCGCGGCCGGACCGCCGGAGGAGTCAGGCAGCAGGATGACGAGCACGAAGGGCGCGAGCGCCGGGGGCACCCGGCAGGCGATCGACCGACTGCTCGCATCCGGGCGCGGGAAGTGGCTCGGGGCCGCCGCCGTGGGCCTCGCGGCC
>JANQSB010000228.1 GCA_028284295.1 Myxococcota bacterium
GCAGGGCGTCGGGGCGCTCGCCGGCCGAGGAAGCCGAGGAGGCCGCGCTGCTGGCCGGCCTGCGAGCCGGGGACGACGCGGCCTACGAGACCCTGGTCCGGACCCACTCGGGACGCATGCTGGCCGTGGCGCGTCGCTTCATGGGCAACGAGGACGACGCGCGCGAGGCGGTCCAGGAGGCCTTCGTCTCGGCCTTCCGGGCCATGGAGCGCTTCGAGGGTGATTCCCGGCTCTCCACCTGGCTGCACCGCATCGTGGTCAACGCCTGCCTCATGAAGCTGCGGACGAGGCGCCGCAAGCCGGAGGAGAGCATCGACGACCTGCTGCCCCGCTTCGCCGAGAACGGCCACCTGGAGGTGTCCGAGGCACCCTGGGACAGTGCCGAGCAGCTGCTGGAGCGCGGAGAGACCCGCGGGATGGTGCGGGAGGCCATCGAGCAGCTTCCCGACGGCTACCGAACCGTCCTGCTGCTTCGCGACATCGAAGAGTTCGATACGGAACAGACGGCCGAGGCCCTGGGCCTCTCGAAGGCTGCCGTGAAGACCCGCCTGCACCGCGCCCGGCAGGCCCTTCGGCAGCGGATCGACGAGCACTTCCTGACAACGGGCGACGGCGCTGGCGAGGCTTCGAGATGAACTGCCGCGAGTTCGTCGACTTCTTGTCGAGCTACATCGAGGGAGAGCTGGAGGACGAACCCACCCGGGTGTTCGAGGACCACATGCGGCTGTGTCCGCCGTGCCTCACCTACATGGACACCTACCGGGAGACGATCCGACTGGGTCGCTTCGCCTGTCGGGACGACCAGGGGCCGCCGCCCGAGGACGTGCCCGAGCAGCTGATCCAAGCGATCCTGGCCGCGCGACGCTCGGGCTGATCGGCCCGGCCCGCTTCGGGAGCCGGGGGACGACGGGGCGTCAGTCCGCCGCGCCGTCGCCGGCTGCCTCGTAGGTCGCGCGGGCCCGGACCCGCCGCGCGTCGACGGCGGCGAGATCGGGCGTTCCCATCTGGCGCATCGTCGTCTCGAGCTCGAGCCGGAGGATCGCGAGCACGGCCTCCACCCCCTCCTGTCCGAAGGCCGAGAGCCCCCAGAGGTAGGGACGGCCGACGCCCACTGCGGCGGCACCGAGGGCGAGGGCCACGAACGCGTCGGTGCCGCGCCGGAAGCCGCTGTCGATCAGGATCGGCACGCGGCCGTCCACCGCCCGCGCGATGGCGGGCAGGACCTCGATCGTCGAGAGCACGTTGTCGAGCTGACGCGCTCCGTGGTTCGAGACCATGACCGCGTCCACCCCGTGCTCGACCGCGAGATTCGCGTCCTCCTCGGTGAGCAGCCCCTTGATCACGAGCTTCATGGACGTGGCGTCCCGGATGCGATCGACGTAGCTCCAGTCGATGGTCATGAGGTCGGAGCTGAACTCGAACGGGTCGGCACCGAGCGCGCGCAGGCCCCGGTAGAGCTGCGGCATGCGACTCTCTCCGTGGCAGGCCACGCACTGCGGGTTGTCGCGCGTCCGGAACGGGAAGCCGGGACCGCGCATGCGTCGCAGCCGGTCCTGGCTGCCGTAGCCCGGGATGTCGACGGTGAGCACGACCACGCGGCAGCCCGCCGCTTCGGCGCGCGCCAGCTGGCGCCGGGTGAGCATCCAGAGCCGGGGCGTGTAGAGCTGGAACCAGAGGGGTGCGCCCCGTGCCGCGGCCACCTCCTCCAGCGGGACGCCCGGGAAGGTGGACAACATCTGGAGGCAGTCCGCCGCGCGGGCGGCCCGGGCCACGGCAGCTTCGCCCTCGGGATGGAAGGCCGTCTGCATTCCCGCCGGGCACAGGAAGACCGGCGAGGAGAGCTTCGTGCCGAGGATCTCGCTCGTCGTGTCGAGGGAGGTCACGTCGACGAGCCGTCGCGGCCGGAGCCCGAAGCGCGAGAAGCCGGCGCGGTTCGCCAGCAGGCCCATCTCGTGGTCCACCCCGGTCGTCAGGTAGGCCCAGTGTCCCGGCGGAAGCTTCGCCCGCGCGACCTCGCGGAAGTCGAAGACGTTGATGGCGTCGACCGGAGAGGCGATCAGGTCGGCCGCGTCCGCGAGCCCGGGCGAGCAGTCGGCAGCCACCGCGATCAGGTCCTCCAGCGCACGGACCGGCTGCGCTGTCGCCAGCAGGGGGCTGGCCGCCAGGAAGCGGAGCAGCGCCCGCCGGCTCTGGAGGGCGACGCGTTTCGAATCGGGATCGACCATGAAAGCGAAATTAACTTCACTTTCTGGGGGCGGTCAAGAAGAAAGTGAAGAATTATTCGAATTCATGCGCTAGGCTCGCCGTCATGCCCGAGGCCCGCAGGCGGCGCGCGCCCCGCCGCACCGGTGCGGCCCCCACCCCGCCGGCCCCGCGTGAGTTCACCCAGGCCCGCGCGCGCGCCACCTACGAGCGGATCCTCCGGGCGGCCCTCGAGCTCTACTCGGAGCAGGGCTACCACGGCACCCAGACGCCCGACGTCGCAGAGCGCGCGGGGATCAGCATCGGCGCCCTGTATCGCTACTTCGCCGACAAGCACGAGATCTTCGTCGAGATCATGCACATCGGCCTCGAGCAGAACCGTCGCACCCAGGACGCCGCCGTCGCCGCCTTCGAGGAGCGTCTGGCCGACGGCGAGCTCGACCCCCGCGAAGCCACGGACTGGATCGTCGACTTCACCTGGAACGCGCTCCAGGAGGTCCCGGCCGACCTGCTGCGAACCTACGCCGCGATGGGGCACCAGGACGAGACCTTCCGCGAGCTGCGCGAGCAGTACGACCGCTACGAGCGGCGGGCCTTCGCCCGCGTGCTCGAGCAGGCGCTACCCCCCGACAGGGCGGGTCAGGCCCTCGCGATCTCGAAGGTGCTCGACATCACCGTCGAGACGCTGGGACTCTGGGCCTCGCTGCACCCGGGCGCGGAGAGCCGCGGTGTGAAGGAGGCGACCAAGGAGATGGTCTATCGCTTCCTGGCGGACTAGACGGCTGCCGGGACGAAGAGCGAGAAGGCCGCGCCGCCGTCCTTCCGGTTGGCGGCCTCGAGTCGCCCGCCCAGGCGTTCGGCGAGGTCGTAGCTGATGCTGAGGCCGAGCCCGCTTCCGGATCGTTTCGTGGTGTAGAAGGGATCGAAGATCTGGTCGAGGGCCTCTTCGTCGATCCCGCAGCCCCGGTCCGCCACGCGGATCTGCACCTCGTCCTCCCGGCGCGAGATGTCCAGCTCGATGTCCGGCTCGGATCCGCTGGCCTGCACGGCGTTCAGCAGCAGGTTCACGAGGATCTGTGTCACGGCCCCTTCGCTGCCCCGGATCGGCTGGCCCTCGCCGCCGGCGACGCGGATGGCCGCCTCGGGAAGCCCGACGCCCGCCATGGACGCCGCCTTCTGGGCGAGGGCGTGGGCGTCGGTCACGGCGCTCGAGCGGCCTTCGTCGGGACTGCGGGCGAAGCCCTTGAGCCGGGCGACCAGGTTGGAGATCCGCTCGAAGCCCTCCTGCGCATCGTCGAGGCTCTCGCCGGCGTCGCGAGCCTGGACCCGGAGCTCTTCGGGGAGCCCTTCCAGGTGCTCCGGTCGGTTGAGCTGGGCCACGAACTTGTCGACAGTGTTGAGATTGGTCGAGATGTAGGCGAGCGGATTGTTGACCTCGTGCGCGATGCCGGCCGTCAGCGACCCGATCGCCTCCAGGCGG
>JANQSB010000231.1 GCA_028284295.1 Myxococcota bacterium
CGGCGAGCCCTACACCCAGAAGCCGCCGCTCTACTACTGGCTGGCCGCCGGGGCCGGCGCGGTGCCCGGCCGCGTGACCGAGTCCGCCGCCCGGCTGCCCTCGGTGCTGGCGGGACTGGCGACGATCGCCCTCACCGCTGCGTTCGCGCGGAGCCTCTTCCCGGCGGCGGCGGGGTCGGCCCAGGCCCCCGCGATCCTGGCCGGCCTGCTGCTGCTGACGAGCTTCCGCTTCGCCCACCTGGCGCGCCGTGCACAGCTCGACGTGCTCCTCACGGCCTGTGAGACGGCGGCGCTGCTCGTCTTCTGGCGCCTCGACCGGACGGGCCCCGACAAGGACCCCCGCGCGGTGGCGCTCCTGCACGCCGCCCTCGGCGCCGCGGCGCTCACCAAGGGACCGGTGGGCTGGATCCCCCTGCTGGTGATCGCCGTCTACCTCGCCTGGGAGGGGCGACTGCGTGAGCTGCGAACCCTGTCCCCGCCGTGGGCGCTGCTGCTCTCCTTCGGCCCGGTCCTCGCATGGATCGCCGGGGCGACGGCACTGGCACCCCCTGGCTTCTTCGACGAAGCGGTGGTCGACAATCTCGTCGGCCGCGCGCTGTCGGCGAGCTCGCACCTGCGACCCGCCTGGTACTACCTCTACCAGCTGCCCGCCGACTTCATGCCCTGGACCCTGCTGTGGCCGGCGGCGCTCGTCGCGGCCTGGCGGGTCCGCGGCGAGATCGCCCGGGAGCCACGGCCCTGGCGGCTGCTCCTCGTCTGGGTCGCGGTCCCGCTGCTGCTCTTCTCGGCGATGTCCGGGAAGCGCGGCCTCTACCTGCTGCCCTGCTTCCCGGCGATCGCATTGGCGATGAGCGGAGCGCTGTGTCTCGCCCTCGAGCCCCGACCGGACGGCGGACGCGGCGGTCCGCTCGCGACGACTCTGCGGCGAGGCCTCTTCGCGCTGGGATTCGTGCTGGCGACCGCCAGCGGTGCAGCGGCGCTGGCCGGGGGCTTCGTCCCGGGCCGCTTCCCGGCCTTCGGCATCGGACCCGGTCCCGCCGCGGCGGTGACGACTGCTCTCGTGATCGGACTCGCCGTGGGCTTCGCGACTCGCGCGCGCCCGGCGACGAGCGCCATCGCCGTCGCGGGCGCAGCCGTCCTCGCCGTGGAGCTGGTCGTCTTCACCCTGGTCTACCCCGCACAGAACGCGGAGAAGTCCCCGCGGCCGATCGCGCAGGAGGCGGCGGCCCGCGCCGGGCCCGACGAGGCCGTGGGCGTCTTCGACGACGCGGGTCTCGCGGGCGGCATCCTGTACTACGGCAGGCGACCGGTCGAGATCCTCCCGCGACCGGAGCACGTGGCGGACTTCCTGGAGCGCGGGGGTCGCTGGGTCGTCCTGGAACGCTGGAAGCTGCCGTGGCTCGCACCCCTCGGAGACTTCGAGGTCCACGCCGTGGCTCGCAGCGACGAACGGCAGCTGGCGCTCGCGAGCCTTCGTGACGATTCGCAGAAGTCTCCCTAAGCGCTCGTGATCAAAGGCGTTCCGCCCGCCCGGGACTATGCGGTCCCGGGCACTTGTTGTACGTTGTGTCTCCGCGCGGCGGACAGCGCCCTGTTTCGCCGCAGCCGGTCCCGGTACAGGTTCCACATCCGCCGCGAGACGCCCGCCGAGGCGGGAGGACCGCCTCCGGCGGGACCCGGAGCCGGCGAACAGCCAGCACCGCACGCACCGTACGAGGGGGGAAGACCGATGGCCGAAACCGCAAAGCTGAGCCTCGGAGACCAGACGATCGAGCTGCCGATCATCGTGGGAAGCGAGGGCGAGCACGCCATCGACGTCACGAAGCTCCGCGCCCAGACCGGCTATGTGACCTACGACAACGGCTTCGCGAACACCGGTGCCGTCCAGAGCGCGATCACCTTCATCGACGGTGAGAACGGCATCCTGCGCTACCGCGGCATCCCCATCGAGCAGTTGGCCGAGAACAGCGACTTCCTCGAGGTCGCCTACCTGCTGATCTATGGCGAGCTGCCCAGCCCGGACCAGTACACCTACTTCACCGAGTCCATCCGCCGGCACACGATGCTGCACGAGGACTTCCGGGCCTTCTTCGGCGCCATGCCCAAGGACGCCCACCCGATGGCGGCCTGCTCGGCCGCGGTCGGGGCCCTGTCGACCTTCTATCCGGACTCGCTGGATCCCAACGACGCCCGCCACATCGAGATCTCGGTCCACCGGCTCATCGCCAAGCTGCCTACGATCGCCGCCTACGCCTACAAGCACTCCTTCGGACAGCCCTTCCTCTACCCGCAGAACCGCTTCAACTACGTCGCGAACTTCATGTACCTGATGTTCGCCAACCCCTGCGAAGAGTACGAGGTGGACGAGACGATCCGGAAGGCCCTCCACCAGCTCTTCATCCTGCACGCGGACCACGAGCAGAACTGCTCGACCAGCTCCGTGCGACTGGTGGGCTCGTCGAAGGTCAACCTCTTCAGCGCGATCTCGGCCGGCATCAACGCGCTCTGGGGACCGCTGCACGGCGGCGCCAACCAGGCGGTGATCGAGATGCTCGCGGAGATCCGCGACGAGGGCGTGACCGGCCGGGAGTTCGTCGAGCGCGCGAAGAGCAAGGACGACACCTCGAGGCTGATGGGCTTCGGGCACCGCGTCTACCGCAACTTCGACCCGCGCATGAAGATCCTGAAGAAGTCCTGCTTCGAGGTGCTCGACAAGATGGGCATCCACAGCAAGCTGCTCGAGATCGCCGTGGAGCTCGAGGAGATCGCGCTCAAGGACGAGTACTTCGTCGAGCGCAAGCTGTACCCGAACATCGACTTCTACTCGGGAGTCATCTACAACGCGATCGGAATCCCGGCCCACATGTTCACCGCGCTCTTCGCCATCGGGCGCCTGCCGGGCTGGATCGCGCACTGGATGGAGATGCACGTCGATCCGGAGTTCAAGATCGGTCGCCCTCGGCAGATCTACACGGGCGCGACGAAGACCGACTACGTCCCGGTCGACAAGCGCTAGCGCCACCCTCCCGCGTCCCAAAGTCGAGTCCAGCCGCTTGCCCCCCGACGCCCGGCCCGCCGAGCAGCGGGCCTCGGAGCCCGGGGCTCCCGGCCCCTGCTGGGTCGACGGGGTGCTGCGGGAGCGCGAGGCCGCGGCGCTGCCCGCCACCGACTCCGCCTTCTCGTGGGGGCTCGGCTGCTACACCACCGCGCGCTGGCTCGGGGGTGCCGTGCTGTTCGGCGAGCGCCACGCGGCGCGCCTGGCCCGGGACGCCCGACGCCTCGGGCTGGGAGGCCTGGAACCGGAACGCGTGGTCGAGGGCCTGACCGAGACCGGCCGCGCGGCCTTCGGTACCGGAGAGGGAGTCGTCCGCATCCAGGCCAGCCGCGACGGCGAGGGTCGGCTGCACCTGACGGCGGTGCCGAGACACGTCGGACCCGAGCCCGCCACCTGGCGCGCGGGCACCTGCCCCTTCGCTCACGAAGGCGTGATGCCCTGGTCGGGGTCCAAGGTGAGCAACCACCTGCTCTTCGCCCTGGCCTCGGACTGGGCGCGCGAGCAGGGGCTCGACGAAGCCCTGCTGGTCGACCGCGACGGTCATGTCGTCGAGGGCGCACGCTCGAACCTGCTGCGGGTGGACGCCGACGGGAGCATCTCGACGCCGGACCCCGCACGCGGCGGGGTGGCCGGGGTGGGGCTCGAGTGGCTCCGCGAGCGAGCCCCGGAGATCCGGCTGCGCCACCTGGCGGCACATGCTCTCGAAGGCGCGAGCGAGCTGGTCGCCGTCAACGCGATCCGGGGTCCACGACCTGTCGTCGAGCTCGACGGAGCGCCCGTCGGCGACGGGCGACCGGGCGCCGTCGCACGGCGTCTGCGCGCGCTCTTCGACGCGGAAAGGTCGCAGCCGGCGAGCTAAGCTCCCGGCCCCGGAGCTGCCCCCCCCGGAGCGGAAGCACGAGATCCGCCAGGAGTGCCCGAAGCCGATGAATCTGGGAAAGCTCGCCATCACCCTGCCGGTGCCGTTCCTCTCCGCCCCGCAGTGCGTGGAGCTCGCGCGTCGCGCCGAGCAGGAGTGGGGCTACGAGGCCATCTGGCTGGCCGAGACCGGCGGGCACGAGTCCTTCGCGCTGTCGGGCGCCCTGGCCCAGGTGACCGAGCGCGCCGAGATCGGAACCGCCATCGTGCCCGCCTACAACCGCACGCCCGCGGTGCTGGCTTCCGCCGCGGGCACCGTCGCGCAGCTCAGCGACGACCGCTTCATCCTCGGCGTCGGCACCTCCAGCCACGCCATCATCGAGCAGTGGAACGGCATCGACTTCGAGAAGCCGCTGACCCGCATGCGCGAGACGGTCGCGGTGCTGCGCCAGGCCCTGGCCGGCGAGAAGACCGACTTCGAGGGCGAGACCCTGCGCTCCCACGGCTTCCGCAACGGCGCGAGGCCCGGCAAGCCCATGCGCATCTACCTGGCCGCCCTGCGCGAGAAGATGCTCGAGCTGGCAGGCGAGGTCGGCGACGGTCTGATCATCAACTTCATGCCGGCGGACGCCATGCCCAAGATCCTGGGCGCCTACCGGCGCGGCGCCGAGCGGGCGGGACGCGACGGCAGCGGCGACGAGGTGGTGGCCCGCTTCCAGGTGTGCGTCACCGACGACGTCCCCGCGGCGCGGGACATCGTCCGGCTGGGCTTCGGCGGCTACGTGGCGACGCCCGTGTACAACAAGTTCTTCGAGTGGGTCGGCTACGGGGACGTGGCCAGCGGGGTCCGGGACGCCTTCGCGAGCCGCGATCGCGCGGCCAGCGCAGCGGCCATGAGCGACGAGTTCATCGACGCGGTCACCATCCTCGGCAGCCTGGAGGAGTGCCGCGAGAAGCTCGCGGCCTTCGTCGAGGCCGGTGTCACCACCCCCGTTCTCGCTCCTCTCGCCACCAGCCCGGAGGCGGCGGCTGCCGTCTTCGAGGGTCTGGCACCCGGCCGGGCCTGAGAACCCGGGGCCGCCGGGCGGAGTCTGTTTCCAGGATGCGCATGCGAGCAATCCGCGGGGCCGCCGCGTCGGTCGTCCTGCTCGTCGGCGCGGCCTGGGTGGCCGGCCCGGCTGGCGCGGACACCTTCAACGTCAGCAACGCCGCGGAGCTCCGCCAGGCGATCATCGACGTCAGCGACCTGCCGCTGGTCGACCACGAGATCGTCTTCCAGGGCAACATCACCCTCTCCGAGGGCCTCGAGCTGACGCCGATCCAGGGCGCCACCAACACCATCGACATCCGGGGCAACGGCTTCACCCTCGACGGCGACGACCGCTTTTCCCTCTTCTTCGTCGATTCGGGAACCGTCAACATCGAGGATCTGACCCTGGCCAACGGCTTCGCGCGGGGCGGCGACGGCGGTGCCGGGCGCGGGGGCGGCGGACTGGGCGCCGGTGGCGCGCTCTTCGTGAACCAGAACTCGGTCGTCACCGTCACCAACGTGTTCTTCGTCGGCAACACGGCGCGTGGCGGCGACGGCGGCCTGGACACCGGTGTGAACACCGGCGGCGGTGGCGGCGGCTTCCACGGCGACGGTGGTTCCTTCGGCGGCGGCGG
>JANQSB010000236.1 GCA_028284295.1 Myxococcota bacterium
CTATCGTCCCGCTGCACCGTCGCGTCGCGCGGTCGAGCACTACCTCGCCGAGCGTGACACTCGATTGGGATGGCCGTCCCCTTCTCGCTTCGGGACCCGGCACTTCGACGAATCGGGCTCTCGCCGGATTCCTGCCTTCCCGGAGCCCGGCGAGGCCTGCGTTTCGTTGTACGGAGATTCGTTCAGCTACGGATCGGGGGTCTCCGACGAGGCCGCCGTCTCGAACCAGCTCTCGCTGCTCTTCGGGTGCCGCGTGGCCAACTACGGAGTACACGGCTACGGGAGCGACCAGGCTCTGCTGCGCTACGAGTCGATGGAGGATGACGATGCGCCGGTCGTGGTTCTCACGCATCTCTCCGAGAACGTCGTCCGCAACCTCAATCGCTACCGAAGGCTGATCGCGTCGGGCGATCCGTTTTCCATGAAGCCCCGCTTCATACTCGACGAAGACACCGGGCTGAGGCTCGTGCCCCTGCTCGAGACGAGGACGCCGGACGACTACCTGGAGGTGCTGCGAGACCCCGGAGCTCGTCTCGAGGACGAGTACTTCCTGCCGGGCGGACCGTCGGGGGTCCAGCGCCTTCGCTTTCCGTTCAGCCTGCGCATGCTGCTGAGCCTGCGCCACTACCACGTGCGGGCAGAGCTTCGGGGGATGCCCTTCTACGCGGAGTTCTTCGAGCCCGATCATCCGTCGCAGGCCGTGGAGCTCACGGTCCGGATCTTCGAGCGTTTCGTGTCGGCTGCCAGCGAGCGGGGGCAGCGGCCGCTCGTGCAAGTCCTGCCCACCGCCCAGAGCCTCGCGGAGTACCGTCGAAGCGGGCGCTGGGTGTACGCGCCGCTGCTCGTCCAGGCCCGGAAGCGCGGTCTGGATGTCGTCGATCTCGGCAGGTCCTTCGCCGCGGAGACCGCTCGAGGCGGGCCCTGCGAGATCTACCTCGGATGCGAGTTTCATCTCAACGAGAGAGGGAACGCCTTGTTCGCACTCGAGACGGCCCGAGCGATCGAGGAGCGGGGGCTGCGTCCGCGCTCGGGTGGACGAGCCCGGTCGGCGGTCTCGCCTGGCAGCGCCGCGGGGGCGCGGCCCGAGTCGTCGGGGCACTCGCTCTAGACGCGCGATTGCACGGCGGCTAGCCTACCGAGTCACCTCCTTTCACCCGCCACACCCAGAGGCTGGGGTGCTCCGCCCGTCCCTCGAAGAGTTCGAATCCCTCGCGCAGCGCGGCAACCTGATCCCGGTCGCGCGCGAGATCCTCGCCGATCTGGATACGCCGCTCTCGCTCTTCCGCCGCCTGGACGACGGTCGGACGAGCTTCCTTCTCGAGTCCGTCGAGGGGGGCGAGAAGTGGGCCCGCTACAGCTTCCTGGGCACCGGAGCGCGCGCGACATTCAGTGCCCGGGGATCCGAGGTCCGCTGGGTCGAGCGCGTCGACGGGTCTCCGCAGGTCGAGGAGCTTCGGGTCGAGGGCGACCCGCTCGAGGTCCTGCGGGACAAGCTCGCCGCGCTGCATCACGTGACCCCGGAAGGGGAGTGGCCGCGCTTCATCGGCGGTGCGGTCGGCATGATCGGCTACGACTGGGTTCGCAACGTCGAGCGATTGCCGGAGCCGAACCCGGACGAGCTGGGCCTGCCCGAGCTCTCCTTCGTGCTTCCCGAGACCGTCGTCGTCTTCGACAACATCAAGCACACGGCGCTCATCATCCGCCACGTCCACCTGCGCGAAGGAGACGACGTCGCCCGGCGCTACGCCGAGGCGGGTGCCGCGCTGGACGAGACGGTGACCCGCCTGCGTGCCCCTCTCGATCCCGAGCCGCTGCGCCCGGAAGTCCGGGAGCCGATGGACGTCGAGCGCAGCATGAGCGAGGACCAGTACAAGGGGATCGTCGAGAAGGCGAAGCGGTACATCGAGGCCGGGGACATCTTCCAGGTGGTCCTCGCCCAGCAGTTCCGCGTGCCCCAGCAGGTCGACTCCTTCTGGCTGTATCGACAGCTGCGCTCGATCAATCCCAGTCCCTACCTCTTCTACGTCCGACTCGATGGAGCCGAGCTGGTCGGATCGTCGCCGGAGATCCTGGTGCGTCGCGAGGGAAGCCGGGTCGACGTGCGGCCGATCGCCGGGACCCGACGCCGCGGCCGATCCCCGGAAGACGACCGGGCCATGGAGGCCGAGCTGCTCGCGGACCCCAAGGAACGCTCCGAGCACGTGATGCTGGTCGACCTCGGCCGCAACGACGTGGGGCGAGTCGCCGAGATCGGCTCGGTCCACGTGAACGAGTACGCGACCATCGAGCGCTACTCGCACGTGATGCACATCGTGTCCAACGTCCAGGCCCGGATGCGGCCCGAGCACGACTGGCTGGATCTCCTGCGCGCGACCTTCCCGGCCGGAACCCTCTCCGGGGCCCCGAAGGTGCGCGCCATGGAGATCATCGACGAGCTCGAGACCGTCGGGCGCGGCCCCTACGGGGGCTGCGTGGGCTACATCGACTACTCGGGCAACATGGACATGGCCATCACGATCCGCACCATGGTGGTGGCCGACGGCTCGATCACGGTGCACGCCGGTGCGGGGGTGGTCGCCGACTCGAAGCCCGAGCTCGAGTTCAAGGAGTGCGTCAACAAGGCGAAGGCGATGATCACGGCCATCGATCTCGCGCGCGAGGGATGCGAGTGAGTCGCCTGCTGATGATCGACAACTACGACTCCTTTACCTACAACCTGGTGCAGTACCTCGGGGAGCTGGGTGCCGAGGTCGAGGTGGTGCGCCACGATGCGGAGTCCGTCGATTCCCTGATGGAGCGGGCGCCCGACGGGGTCGTGGTGTCCCCGGGCCCCGGTGAGCCCTCCGACGCCGGCGTCTCCATCGAGGTCGTGAAGCGATTCTCCGAGTCCGGAACCCCGGTCTTCGGCGTCTGCCTGGGACACCAGGCCATCGGCGTGGCCTTCGGCGGAAACATCGTGCGGGCGAAGTCGATCATGCACGGCAAGACCTCGGAGATCGAGCACGAGGAGCTCGGCGTCTTCGCCGGTCTGCCGCGTCCCTTCGAGGCGACCCGCTATCACTCCCTGGTGATCGAGCCCGAGAGCTGTCCCGAGGTGCTGGAGGTGACCGCCCGCACCGCCGATGGAGAGATCATGGGCGTGCGCCACCGCGAGCGACCGGTCGAGGGGGTGCAGTTCCACCCCGAGTCGATCCTCACGCAGGTCGGCAAGCAGCTGCTGGGCAACTTCCTGGCGGGCTGCGGGAGCCGTTCGTGAGCCTCCAGGACGCCATCGCCATCGCGGCCGAAGGACGGGAGGTTCCCGGCGAGCTGCTCGAGGCGGCCTTCGGCGAGATCATGGACGGCGAGGCCAGCCCGGCGCGCATCGCTGCCCTGCTCGTCGCCCTCCGGACCAAGGGCGAGACCGTGGCCGAGATCGTCGCGGCCGCCCGGGCGCTGGCGGCCCGCGCGTCGGTGGTTTCGGCACCCGACCCGCGCACCGTCGACCTGTGCGGAACCGGCGGCAGCGGTCTCGACACCTTCAGCATCTCGACGACCGCCGCCTTCGCGGTTGCCGGCGCCGGGGTGCCCGTCGCCAAGCACGGCAATCGGGCGGCCTCGCGCCCGACCGGCAGCTTCGACGTCCTGGAGGCCCTCGGCGTCCGGATCGACCTGCCCATCGAGGCGTGCGGCGAGATCCTGGCCGAGATCGGAATCGCTGCCTTCTTCGCACAGACCGCACACCCCGCCATGCGGCACGCCGCCCCGGTTCGCCGGGAGCTCGGGATCCGCACGGTCATGAACTGCCTGGGCCCGCTCGTGAACCCGGCGGGGGTCCGCGTGCAGATGGTCGGCTGCTACGACGCTGCGCTGGTGGAGCCCCTGGCCGAGGCCCTGGGAGCGCTGGGGCGGTCCCGCGCGCTGGTGGTCCACGGGTCGGACGGTCTCGACGACTTCACCACCACGGGTCCCAGCCGGGCCGCCCTGTACGACGGAGCCGGGGTCGAGCGAATCGATCTCGAGCCGGAGTCCTGCGGGATCGAGCGCGCTCGCCTCGAGGATCTGGCCGGCGCCGACCCGACGGGCAATGCCGTGATCACCCGGGTCGTTCTCGACGGAGAGAAGGGGCCGCGACGGGACATCGTGACCTTGAACGCCGGGGCCGCGCTCTTCGTCGCGGGTGCGGCGGAGACCATCGCGGACGGCGTCGAGCTGGCGCGCGAGAGCATCGACAGCGGAGCGGCCCGCGCCAAGCTGGACGCCCTGGTGGAGGCGAGCAATCGCCTGGGGTGCAAGCTCGATTCGGCGGCGGGGAGCGCGTCCGCGTGACGGCCAGCATCCTCGAGCAGATCGTCGAAGGCAAGCGCGTGGAGGTCGAGCGCGCGAAGCAGCGGGTTCCCGCGGCGGAGATGCAGGCCCGCGCCAAGGCCGTCGACGAGCCGTGCCGCGGCTTTCGTCGCGCGCTCGAGCAGCACCCGGCGCCGGCCGTGATCGCGGAGATCAAGCGTCGCTCGCCGAGCAAGGGGGAGATCCGACCCGACTTCGACCCGGTCGCCTGCGCCCGGGCCTACTTCGAGGGGGGAGCCGCCTGCCTGTCGATCCTGACCGACGAGCCCCACTTCGGGG
>JANQSB010000237.1 GCA_028284295.1 Myxococcota bacterium
GTTCATGGCCATCAGCAGCTCGTCGGGGAAGGCGGCCTCGGCCAGCTCGTCCACGCCCTGAGGAGCGCCCGCCACGCGGCAGGCGAACTTCTTCTCCTCCATGATCGGCTGGTAGCGGATGCCGGACTGGCCCTTCCGGAGCGCGAGCTCGAAGTCCCGCGCCCCGTTGCCGTTGGGCGCGATGATCCCCAGGCCCGTGATCACGACGCGTCGTTCCTCTCGACTCATCTGGGAACCCCCATGCCGGAGAGCACGCCCGAGCAGACCACCGTGCCGTCGTCGAGTCGCATCTCGACCTCGGAGCGGAGCTTCAGTCGGCGGAAGAACTGCTTGCGACCCACGGTGGTGACCCGATCGCCCGGGCGGACCGTGCCGGAGAACTCGACCTGCGCGTCGGTGAAGACCGTGACCAGCTTCTCGAGCTCCTCTTCCGAGCGTTCGAGCGCGCACAGATAGAGACCCAGCGCGACGACCCCCGCCTGGGCCATGGTCTCGACCAGGATCACGCCGGGCGTGATCGGATTCCCCGGAAAGTGGCCGCGGTAGAAGTCGGCGTCCTCGCGGAAGCGGTAGCTGGCGACGATGTGGTCGCTGTCGAGCTCCGAGATCTCCTCGATGAAGCGGAAGGGATCCTGCTGCGGAACGCGCGCCAGCACCTCGGCCGGGGACAGCTCAACCACCGTACATGCCTCCGTTCACGTGGATGACGCCGCCGTTCACGTAGCTGCCGCGGGTCGCCAGGAAGGCCACCACGTCGGCCACCTCGTCGGCATGACCCATGCGGCCCTGGGGAATGCGCGAGAGGATGGCCGTCTTGACCTCGTCGGGCAGCTCTTCGGTCATCTCGGTATCGATGAAGCCGGGCGCGACCGAGTTCACCAGGATCTCCTTCCCGGTCATCTCCTGGGCGAGGCTCTTCGTGAAGGCGTCGAGTCCGGCCTTGGCCATCGTGTAGGGGATCTGGCCGGGGTTCCCGGTGTGGCCCACGACGCTCGAGATGTTGATGATGCGGCCGCTCCCCTTCCGGAACATGAAGCGGCGCAGGATCATCTTCGTGAGATACCAGGTCCCCCGTTCGAGCTTCGCGACCGCGTCGTAGTCGTCGAGCTTCATGGTCAGGACGGGGGCATTCACGTTGTAGCCGGCGTTGTTGACCAGCACGTCCACCTGCCCGGCCTCGTCCTTCAGCTGCTTGACGATGGCGTCCACCTGCTCGGGCTCGGAGAGGTCGCCGCGAACCAGGAAGCCGTCCGGAAGCTCGGCCACCAGCTTCTTGGCCTTCTCCTCGCTCGAGCGGTAGTGCACCCCCACCCGGAAGCCCTCGGCGGCCAGCGCGCGGCAGCAGGCCGCACCGATGCCGGTGCCTCCACCCGTGACGAGCGCGACGGATGCCTCGCTCATCGCTCCATCCTCCCGCCGTGGGAGTTGCGCGACTCCACGGGGTAGTCGGGATACGCGATGTCCTGGAACAGACCCACGCGACCGCCCTGGATCTTGTAGATCTCCTCGCCGTCGACGATGACGCGAGCGTCTCCCACCACCATGCAGGCACCGGCGTGCTTGATCTCCGTGTAGCGGCGCACGTCCACCTCGTAGCGGACCATCGTGTCGTGGGGCCGGATCTGGCCGAAGAAGTCGACCTCGCCGCAGCCCAGCGCGCGACCCGTGCCCAGGCCGCCGCGCCAGTTGCAGTAGAAGCCGAGCAGCTGCCACACGCCGTCCAGCCCCAGGCAGCCCGGCTGCACGGGGTCGCTCACGAAGTGGCACTGGAAGAACCAGTCGTCGAGGTTGACGTCGCGCTCGGCCACGATGCGGCCCTTGCTCTTGTTGGCCGAGATCTCGATCACACGATCCAGCATGAGCATCGGCGGCGTGGGCAGGCGCGCGACGAAGGTCTCGGGCGCGTCCTCGACCAGGGTCCCGTAGGCGAAGGCGAGGAGCTCGGCCTTGTCGAAGTGGTCGCGGGCCTTGAACTCCTCGTAGGAGAGCTTCTTCTTCATGTCGCGTCAGGCCCGGCCGAATCGGATCAGGTAGCGGGACCAGGCGACGCCCGAGCCGACGCCCACCATCGCGAGGTCGTCCTGGGGGCCCCACTTGTCCCAGTTCATCGAAGCCACGCAGGCCGCGCTCGAAGAGCCGCTGTTGCCGTACCAGTCCACGTTGAAGTGGTGGCGGTCTTCGGGGATGTCGCAACGGCGGGACACCGTCTCGAGCATCCGCAGGTTCGCCTGGTGCCCGATGAAGTGGAAGCTCCGGTCGGGGTCCTCGAAGCGCGCCTGCATCTCCTTGACGAAGCCCGTGGTCTTCTTGATGGCGAACATCTGCACCTTCCGGCCTTCCTGGACGAAGTGGCCGAGGCGGGGAACGACGATCAGATCGGCCGCCAGCGGGTTGGCGGAGAAGACCGGGTCGATGATCTCGGCGGCTCCGGGCTCCCGGGTGGAGACCACGGCCGCGCAGGCCCCGTCGCCCCACAACACAGCGGACGCGCGATCGTTGTAGTCGACGGTTCGCGTCATCACGTCCGCTGCCACCAGCAGCAGGTAGGGGGGCAGCGCCTCGGGCCGCATCATCGAGAGCACGTTCACGCCCGCGAAGAAGCTGGTACAGGCCGAGTTGACGTCGAAGGCGGGCACGTCGATGTCGAGTGCCTTGGCGATGTTGCACGCCTCGGCGGGCGACACGGTGTCGGGCGCGCAGCCGCCCCCGACCACCATCCCGACGTCGGACAGGGCGATCCCCGCGCGCTCGCAGGCCATGCGCGCCGCGCTGGCGCCGAGCTCGGCGTTCGAGACGTAGGACGCCTCGATGGCACCGCGCGGGTCGGCGTTGCGGGTCTCGCGCAGGTAGTCGAGGTCCATGGCCGTTCGTCGCGAGCGGATTCCCACCCGCTCCATGATCCAGTCGTCGGAGGTCCCGATGTCGAGCGACTCGAGGAACTTGTTGTCGATCTCGTTCGTGGGGTGGGCGTGACCGAGCCCGTGCAGCTGCAGGCCGGGGCCGGGGGAATCGCTCATCGGGTGGCCCCCGAGACGTGCTCACCGCCGTCGACGCGAATGACCTCGCCGTTGATCCAGGCCGCTTCTTCGAGGGACAGCAGGTAGATGACGTTCGCCACGTCCCGCGGCAGGGTGAGGCGGCCCATCGGATTGCGAAGCCTTGCCTGGGCCTTCAGGATGTCGCTCCCGGGGATCGCGGCCAGGGCCGGGGTCTCCGTGACGCCGGCCTGGAGGATGTTGCAGCGCACCCCGTGCGGGCCGAACTCGGTGGCGATGGACCGACACAGGGCCTCGAGCGCGACCTTGGCCGCCGAGACCGCCGCGTAGCCCTTCCAGGCCACCTCGTTTCCTTCGCTGGTGAGCCCGAAGACCCGCGCGTCGTCGGCGAACAGGCCCCGGTGGAAGAGCCCCTGGGTCCAGCCGAGCAGGCTGGTCCCCATGCTGAGGATGGTGCGGGCGAAGTCCTCCTCGTCGAGGTAGCGGTCGCCGTACTGCGGCGCGTGCGCGACGGTGTGCATCCCGTCCTCGCCTTCGGCGAGCAGCTCGTCGGCCGCGCTGGCGAGCGCCTCGGCATCCACCCCGAGCTTCTCGGCCAGGCTTCCACCGGCGGTTCGGGGGGCGGCCTTCTCGGGCGCGATCAGCTTCAGGTTGCCGAAGGCGATCGAGTGCAGCAGCACGCGGACGCGGCCGCTCGAGCCGAGCACCTCCTGGATCTCCTCCAGGACCTGGTCGCGCTTGTCGGCGGAGATCGCGTCCACGTTCCAGGTCTTGAGCGCCGGCGCGATTCCCCGCAGCTTCTCGAACTCCGGCTCGATGCTCTTCATGGCACTGCGGCGATCGCGATGAACGATCAACAGCCCCATGCCCTTCTCGGCGAGCTTCTGTGCGGTGGCCAGCCCGAAGCCGCTGGAGCCACCGAGGATCAACGCCCAGCTGTCGTTGGGGAAATCACGCGCCACTGGCGACTCCTGGTCTCGAGATGCTCCGAGTCGAACGCCCCTCGGGGAAGCGCACTACCACGACCTGCCTCTGCTCGCGGCCTCGCATCCTCGCGGCCTCACGGCGCGCAAGATCCCGATTTCCTGAGCGGGACCGCCGGGAAGAGAAGGGAAGCTACTCGATCGTTCAGGGGGTTGATTGCGAATTTAGTGCAAAAAGGGCACGGCCGGACCGCGCCCGGGGCCGACCGATTATGACTCACGGTCACTCCGCGTCAAGCGGGCGCACGTCCAGCGAGCCGAGCCCGATCTCGCCGAGGATCGTCGGCAGCTTGGCGCTCCGATCGGACGCGGGCAGCACCTCCACCTCGACTCCCGGCGGCAGGGCGTCACCCAGCCTCGCGAAGTAGGGGCGGTCGGTTCGGCCATCGACGATCACCACCAGCCCGCGGTCCTCCTCGCTGCGAATCAGGCGACCGGTCATCTGCTTGAGGTGCAGCAGCATCTTGCCGAGCGAGAAGCGCTCGAAGGCGTCGAGACCCTCGCCGCGCAAGCGGTCCTCGCGGCGGCGGCGAAGCTCGCTCGGGACCTCGAAGGGCAGCTTCTCGATCACCACCGCCTCGAGCGCCGGACCGGGAATGTCGAGTCCCTGCCAGAAGGTGCGGGCACCCAGCAGCACGGCCCCGCCCCGCGCACGCGCGAAGCGGGCGACCAGCGCGCGCGGATCGTCCGAGGCACGGCGGGGCGTCAGGATCTCGATCCCTTCGCCGCGCAGCAGCTGGGAGAGACGCTGCGCGACCTGCCCCATGCGGCGCAGGCTGGTGAAGAGCCCCAGG
>JANQSB010000601.1 GCA_028284295.1 Myxococcota bacterium
TTCACCACCTTCTGGAAGGCGCTCGAAGGCTACTTCCAGGAGGTGGTGAAGGGACGGATCCGGCGCAGCGCGCCCAGCCTCCGCAGCCCGACCGCGCGCACCAGCCCGGGCAGCGAAGGGCGGGGCTGGCGAATGAAGCTGTGATCGAGGGTCTCGAAGATGCCCTTCGCATCGGCGCAGAATCGCTCGTAGCCGCGGGCCTCCCGCGGGCCTGCCAGCCGGCCGATGGCATCGGCCGACTCCGCCACGTCGGCGAAGAGGTCGAGGCGTTCGTCTTCGCTCCAGGCGTGCCGGGCGATGATGTGTGCGCGCGTGAGCTCGAGGGAACGGTCGAAGGAGGCACCGGCCTCGTCGAAGAGCTCGTCGAAGACCCATCGCATCGTCAGGACCGTGGGCCCGCCATCCACGAGGTGGTCTCCGACCCGGACCTCGCGCAGCTTGCCGCCCGGCGCCGCTGCCTTCTCGACCACGACCACCTCGCAGCCCGCGGCGGCCAGGTCCACGGCAGCCGCCAGCCCGGCCACGCCCGCACCCACGACCACCACGCGCTCACGCGGCAAGGCGAGCGACCTCGGCCCTCGATTGACGTCGACGGGGCATGCCCCTAATTGTTAGCGCGAGACGACGAGTCGGAGCTTCCGTGGCCGGCGCATGGCGCGATCGCTGGATCGATGTCCGGAACCGGATCCTCGGGAGTCCGCGCTTCCAGCGGCTCGCCACGCGCCTGCCCCTGGTGCGGATCGTCTCCCGTCGACGCGCGCGACGCCTCTTCGACCTGTGCGCCGGCTTCGTCTACTCGCAGGTGCTGCTGGCGTGCATCCGTCTGAAGCTGCTCGAGCTGTTGCGCGAGGGACCCCGGGACGTCGCCACCGTGGCGGACCGGCTCTCGCTGCCACCGCAGAACGCGCGCCGCCTCCTCGAAGCCGCGGCCGCCCTCGAGCTGGTCGATGCGCTGCCGGAAGGCCGCTTCGCCCTCGGTGCGCAGGGTGCCGCGCTGCTCGCCAACCCCGGAATCGCCGCGATGGTGGAGCACCATGCCCTGCTGTACCGCGACCTCGCGGACCCCGTGGCGCTGCTGCGGGGAGACGAGCGGGACTCGGCCCTCGGAGACTACTGGCCCTACGCGACGTCGGCGTCGCCGAAGGAGCTCGCAGACGACGCCGTCGCGCAGTACAGCGAGCTGATGTCCTCGTCCCTGACCCTGGTCGCGGACCTGGTGCTCGATGCCTATCCCCTGGCGAAGCACCGCTGCCTGCTGGACGTCGGCGGAGGGCAGGGGAGCTTCCTGATCGCCGCGGGCGGACGGGCCCCCGCGCTTCGCCTGCTGCTCTTCGACCTGCCCGCGGTCGCCGAACGCGCCGAAGCGCGTCTCGAAGAAGCCGGTCTGGACGCGAGGGCCCGTGTCCACGGCGGCGACTTCCGCTACGACCCGTTGCCTTCGGGCGCGGACGTCGCATCCCTGGTTCGGATCATCCACGACCACGACGACGAAGAGGCCGCCCGGATCCTCCGGAACGTGCACGACGCCCTGCCCGAGGGCGGCGTACTGCTCCTCGCCGAGCCGATGTCCGGCACTCCGGGCGCGGAGACGGTGGGCGACGCGTACTTCGGCTTCTACCTGCTCGCCATGGGAAGCGGCCGACCCCGGTGCTTCGAGGAGCTCGAGTCGCTGGTGCGCGAGGCCGGCTTCGACGACGTCAGCCGGATCCCGACCCGGCTCCCGCTGCAGGCGCAGCTCCTGGTGGCGCGACGCGGGCCGGACCCCGCATCGAGCGAACGCGGGACCGTCGCCAGCTAGGACGGAACCCGGTGCCAGGCGGTCGGGTGACGCTCGATCTCCTCGAGCGCCCGGCCGAACCAGGGCGTGTAGGCCGCGGGCCGCGTCTCGACGTCGCGCCGCAGCTCGGCGGGATCGCGCCAGGCCACGGCCTCGATCTCGTCGGGATCCGGCGTTGGGTCGGCATCGAGGGATCCGACGAAGACGTGGTCGTACTCGCGTTCGGTGAGCCCGGAAGTTCCGTCCACGGCGCTGTAGACGAAGGCGCCGACCCGCCGCAGCTCGACGTCGACCCCGAGCTCCTCCGGGACCCG
>JANQSB010000261.1 GCA_028284295.1 Myxococcota bacterium
CCGTGGCCGCCATCTACTCGACCTTCCTGCAGCGGGCCTACGACCAGGTCGTGCACGACGTGTGCCTGCAGAACCTGGACGTGACCTTCGCGCTCGACCGGGCGGGGCTGGTCGGCGCCGACGGCGCCACCCACCAGGGCATCTACGACTACGCGTACCTGCGCACCCTGCCCAACATGCTGGTGATGGCGCCCAAGGACGAGAACGAGCTGCAGCACATGGTGGCCACCGCCATCGAGTATCCCGGTCCGGCGGCGGTGCGCTTCCCGCGCGGCAGCGGGCAGGGCGTGCCGATGGATCCCGAGATCAAGCCGATCCCGGTGGGCGAGGCCGAGCTGCTGCGAGACGGAGATGCCGCGGTCATCGTCGCCGTCGGCGAGGTCGTCCATCCCGCCCTGGAGGCGGCAGAGCGCCTGGCCGCGGAGGGCATCTCCGCCGCTGTCGTGAACGCGCGCTTCGTCAAGCCCCTCGATCGCGACCGTCTGCTCCCGCTGGTTCGCCGCTGCGGGGCCGTGGTGACCGTCGAGGCCCACACCGGCCCCGGCGGCTTCGGGGGCGCGGTCCTGGAGGCGATCGCCGAGGCCGGCCTGTCTCCGGCGGCGCGGTCCCTGGCCCTGCCGGATCGGCTGGTCGAGCACGGCAGCACTCTCGAGGGGCTCGGCCTCGACGCCGAGCACATCGCCCAGGCGGTGGTCGAGCTGGTGCGGCGCTCGGACCCGTCCTGAAGACGCGGCTCGACGAGCGGGTCGTCGCCGAAGGCATCGCCGAGAGCCGAAGCCGCGCCCAGGCGCTGATCCTGGGGGGCCGCATCCTGGTCGACGACGTGCCGGTCGAAAAGGCGGGGGCATCCGTGCGCGAAGATGCGCACGTCCGCCTGCGCGGGGAGCCCCTGCGCTTCGTGTCCCGGGGCGGCGAGAAGCTCGAGGGGGCCCTGGACGAGCTCGACATCGCCGTAGAGGGCCTTCGCTGCCTGGACCTGGGTGCGTCCACGGGCGGGTTCAGCGACTGCTTGCTCCAGCGCGGGGCCGAGGCCGTGGTGGCCGTCGACGTGGGCCGCGGGCAGCTGCACGAGAAGCTGCGTCAGGACCCCCGGGTCGAGAACGTCGAGCGCACGAATGCCCGGGAGCTCACCCCGGAACGGGTGCCCGGACCCTTCGACCTGGTGGTGGTGGACCTGTCGTTCATCCCGCTGCGCGCCGTCCTGCCCGCCGTCGCGACGGTGGCGCCCACGGCGCCCTGGCTGCTGCTCGTGAAGCCGCAGTTCGAGGTCGGCCGCGAGCAGGTCGGGAAGGGAGGCGTGGTGCGCGACGATACGCTGCGCCGGGCGGCGGCCGATGACGTCGCGGACCGGGCTGCGGCGCTCGGCTGGCGCGAGGCGGGTCGCTGCGACAGCCGCCTCCCCGGCCCCAAGGGCAACCGGGAGATCTTCCTGTGGCTGCGCCCTCAGGGCGCGTAACCGGGCGCGGTGCAACGTCATCGGAGGAGCTGTGGGGGAGCTGCAATTCCGGCTCCCGCGGCGATCCGTCCTGGCCGATACGCTATGCTCCCCCGCCGTCAGGAGTGCCCCCAGCGGGCGAACAGGGGTTTGCAGATGATCCAGGTCACCGACGCGGCGCGAGACCGCTTGCAGGTTCTCCTCGAGGACGAGGGCAAGCTCGACACCCATGGGCTTCGCATGAAGGTGGTGGGTGGAGGCTGTTCGGGCCTGCGCTACGAGCTCTCCTTCGACGACGAACGCCGGGAGAACGACAACGAGATCGAGGCGGGGCGCGTCAAGGTGATCCTGGACGAGAAGAGTGCCCTCTACCTGGTAGGGACCACGCTCGACTTCGTCGACACCCTGCAGGAGTCCGGCTTCAAGATCCAGAATCCCAACGCGACCAGCACCTGCGGCTGCGGGGATTCGTTCGCCGCCTAGTTCCTCTGGGCCAGTCCTTCGACCCAGTCCCTTCGAGCGTGCAGCAGCCCCGTTTGGCGCCGCCGCCGGGTGCGTCCGATGGCCGGCCACCAGCCGATCTATCTCGATCACCACGCGACCACGCCGCTCGATCCGCGGGTGCTCGACGCCATGCTGCCCTTCCTGCAGCGCGACTTCGGCAACGCGGCGAGCGTGAGCCACGCCTTCGGCCGCCGGGCAGCCGCCGCGGTCGACGACGCTCGCGAACGAATCGCGGCAGCGCTCGGGGCGGAGCCCCGGGAGATCGTGTTCACCAGCGGCGCGACCGAGGCCAACAACCTGGCGATCCAGGGCTCGGCGCGGCTGCGGCCCGCGCACCGGGACCACCTGGTCGTCGCCAGCACCGAGCACCCGTCGGTGCTCGACGTGTGCGAGGCGCTCGAAGGAGAGGGCTTCGCGACCACCCGGCTGCCCGTCGCCGCGAACGGTCGGCTGTCGCCGGACGCGGTCGCGTCCGCGGTCGGCGAACGGACCGCGCTGGTATCGGTCATGACCGCCAACAACGAGATCGGCGTGCTGCAGCCCGTGGCCGAGATCGCGGCCCGCTGCCGCGAGCGCGGGGTCCCCGTGCACAGCGACGCCGCCCAGGCGGTCGGCAAGATCCCGCTGGACGTCGATCGGCTCGGAGTCGACATGCTGTCGCTCTGCGCCCACAAGTTCTACGGGCCCAAGGGCGTCGGGGCGCTCTTCGTTCGCCGTCGCCGCCCGCGCGCGCGACTCGTGCCCATCCAGCACGGCGGCGGGCACGAGGGGGGTCTTCGCTCGGGGACCGTTCCCGTGGCGCTGGTCGTCGGCATGGCCCGAGCGCTCGAGCTCGCGATGGCGGATCTGGACGCCGAGTCGGCGCGAGTGGCCGCGCTTCGCGACGAGCTGTGGCGACGGCTGGTCGAGGGCGCCGCCGGTGTGCGCCGCAACGGAGATCCCGAGAA
>JANQSB010000265.1 GCA_028284295.1 Myxococcota bacterium
CGCGCCGCGATCGACGACAGGGTCTCTCCGCGCCGGACCTTGTGGTAGCTGTCGCGGGTCTGGCGTGCGTAGCGACCGGAAGCCGGGACCGCGTCCACCAGCTCGGCCAGGGGCCTGGCCACGTGGGTCCGGGGCACGCGCAGCCGGAAGCCCTTGGGGACGCGCTTGCTGCCGTTCCAGACCGAGCTGCGCAGGGCCGGGTTCGCCTGCTGCAGCACCTCGACGTTCACGCCCAGCGCCGCGCTCAGGCTGCGGGCCGACGTGTAGAAGGGCAGCTCGATCTCCTCGTGTCGCGCCGGTGCGTCCGTCGGGAGCGGTCCGAAGAACTTCTCGGGATCCTGGTCGATCTCGAGGGCGGCGAGGAACTCGGGATAGAAGTTCCGGGACGCGAAGCCGAAGGTCCGGCTCTTGTACTTGCGGTTGATCACCGCGATGTCGGTGGTTCCCATCTTGCGCGACGCGCGACGCATCCCCGCGGCGCCGTGGTTGTAGGCCGTGAGCGCCAGCGGCCAGGTCCCGGTGGCCCGGTGGTTGTGCTCGAGCAGGCGCGCGGCCGCCACGGTCGCCGTGATCGGCTCCATGCGTTCGTCCACCACGTGGTCGACCTGCATGTAGCGCCGCCCGGTGGAGCGGGTGAACTGCCACAGTCCTGCGGCGCCCACCCGCGAGTACGCCTTGGGGTTGAACGAAGACTCGACGTGGGGCAGCGCGGCGAGCTCGGTGGGCAGGCCCATGTCCGCGAAGGTCTTGCGGATGTAGTCCCGCCAGGCCCCCGAGCGGATGAGTCCGGCGCGGAAGCGGTCCGCCTGGCCGAGCTGGAAGCGCAGCCGGGAGGCCGCCGCCCGCAGGGTCTCGTTCGACGGGCTGCCTCCCCAGAGCGCCAGGATGCGGGCCTGCTCGCGGTTCAGACCGCTGCGCTTGCCGCGCCCCAGGCTGCGCAGCGCGTCGCGGTAGCGCCGCTTGGTGCGCTCGACCATGCGCTCGCGGGTGCGGCGGCTGGCGCTCTTCGGGAACTCGAGCTCTTCGTACACGACGTCCAGGTGGCGGCTGTCGTGGACCAGGCCTCCATGGGATGGAACCTGACTGTAGATTCGCAGCCAGAAGCGAACGTCCGGCTCGAGCTCGGCCGGTCGCGGGAAGAGGTCGGGATTCGTCGTGGCCGTGGCCGTGGGGCCGGGCAGCGGCGACGCCATCAGCAGGGCGGCGAGGACGACGGAGATCCGGAACGAGAGCGGGCGGGGACGCGTCATGCGGGTTCCGTGATCGGCAACTTCCAGGCAGAATCTGAGCCCGCCGGCCCATTTTCTGTTCCCTGCAGGGAGGAGCCTGTCGATCCCGTGGATCGGGCCGAAGCCGGAGGGGCGGGGCTCAGCGGCGGCCCTTCCGGCGCGACTTCCGGGCCTGCTTCCGCTTGTTCTTCTTGTGCGAATCGGCCTTCTTGGCGCGCTGGCGCCCGCGGGCGCGTCCACTCGTCTCGCCCCCGCCGAGGAGGGCCGCGGGGTCGAGACCCGGGGCTCCCGCTCCGGCCAGTCCCGGGGGCATCCCCCCGCCGAGTCCGGGCAGCGACGGCATGCCGCCGCCGAAGAGGCCCTTCTTGCCGCCCTTGCCGCCACCGCCCAGTGACTGCATCAGCAGCTTCATCTGCTCGAAGCGCTCCACGAGCCCGAAGACGTCCTTGGAGTCGCGGCCCGAGCCGCGCGCGATTCGCTGTGCGCGGCTCTTGTCGATCACTCCCGGCTCCCGCCGCTCCTGGGCGGTCATCGAGTGGATCAGCGACTGCACCTTCACCAGCTCGCCTTCGTCGACCTGCTCGGCCATGGCGCCCATGCCGGGCAGCTTGCCGAAGACGTCCTTCAAGGAGCCCATCTTCTGGATGGTGCGCAGCTGGGTGATCAGGTCGTCCAGGGTGAACTGGCCCTTGAGGAGGCGCTCGGCATCGGCCTCGGCCTGCTGCTCGTCGACGACCTCTTCGAAGTCCTGGACCAGGCCGACGATGTCGCCCATCCCCAGGATGCGCGAGGCCAGGCCCTCGGGGCGGAACTCCTCGAGCTTGTCGACGGTCTCGCCGGTCCCGAGGAACTTGATGGGAACGCCGGTGGCGGCCTTGACGGCCAGGGCGGCGCCGCCGCGCGCGTCGCCGTCGAGCTTGGTCATGACGATGCCGTCGACCGGGATGCGCTCGTTGAAGGCCCGCGCGACGTTCACGGCGTCGCGACCCATCAGCGAGTCGCAGACCAGCAGGGTATTGGCCGGCTCGACGGCGCCCGTGATCTGCTCGAGCTCGAGCATCAGCTCTTCGTCGACCGCCAGGCGCCCTGCGGTGTCGTAGATGATCCCGTTCAGCTTCTCTTCCCGGGCCCGCGCGGCGGCCGCCCGGCAGATGTCGGGCGGCGACTGTCCGGCTTCCCCGCGATGCACCGGCACACCGATGCTGCGGCCGAGGGTCTCGAGCTGATCGGCCGCTGCCGGACGGTACACGTCGGCCGCGACCAGCAGCGGCCGGATCTTCTGCTTCTGCAGGTGACGCGCGAGCTTGGCCGCGACGGTCGTCTTTCCGACGCCCTGCAGGCCCAGGAGCATGACGGAGGTGGCGCCGCGGGCCTTCTCGAGCGACGGGTCGACGGGGCCCATCAGCGCCGTGAGCTCGCGCTCGCACACCTTCACGAACTGCTGGCCGGGGCTCACGCGCAGTCGCCGACCGGACGCGTCCCGCGCCCGGGTCTCGACCTTCCGGCCGACGGCCTTCTCCTTGACGCGTGCCAGGAAGTCGCGAACGACCTCGAAGTCCACGTCGGCTTCGAGCAGCGACATGCGGACGTCGCGCAGCGCTTCGTCGATGTTCTCTTCGCTGAGCTCCTTGACGCCGCGGAGTTTCTCGGTGGCAGCCTGGAAGCCCTGGGTGACGGTCTCGAGCAAGGTCTGGCCTCGGTGGGTCGGTCCGGGGCCGGGCAGTCTAGCAACCCCTTTGCGGGTCGCGGCGTGCGCGCCGATTCCGCACACTCCCGAGTCCCCGCTGCGACGGCAGCTCGAGGGGCGGGCGAACGGGAGGAGCAGCTTCTTGGCCATCGAGATCGAGGCACAGGTGACCGGCAGCGTCTGGAAGGTCGAGAAGGCCGTCGGCGACGAGGTCGCGGAAGACGACGTGATCCTGGTGATCGAATCGATGAAGATGGAGATTCCGGTCGAGGCGCCTCGCGCCGGCCGGATCTCCGAGATCCGCACGGCGGAAGGCGAGAGCGTCGAGGAAGGAGACGTCCTCGTCGTCCTCGACTAGCGGGGCGCTCGGGGACAGGCTTGCAGCCGGGCCCGGCCCGGCGGGAGTGAGGGGCATGGCGGTGGGCAGTCGTGCGAAGGCGAGGCTCCTCACGGTGCGGGATCGCGAGCGAGCGATCGCGCTCCTGGAGCGGGACCCGCAGCGGGACCTGCAGCTGCTGGACCTGGCGTCCCGCCTGGGTGGCCCGACCGCGCTCGGCGAGGCACCCCCGCAGCTGGTGGGAGCCTGGCGCGACGAGGAGCTGGTCGGGGTCGCGTCGATCCGACCGAGCCTGGTGCTCTCTTCGGGTGCCGACGGGGACATGCTGGACGCCTGGGTGCCGTTCTGCGAAGGCGTCCCCAGCGGCCTGATCAAGAGCGACTGGAAGGGAGTGAGCGAGCTGTGGCAACGGCTCGTCGACGGCGGACGCGAGTGCCTGGTCGATCGCGCGGAGACCGCCTACGCCGTCACCCCGGAACGGGTCGCTCGGGTGGTCGCGACCCCGGGCGTCAAGGTCCGGCCCGCGGCGGCGAGCGACCTCGAGCCGCTGGTGGAAGCTGCCCGGGCCAGCCTGCGGGAGGAGGGACGCCCCGATCCCTTCGATGGCGATCCGCCCGGCTTCCGGCGCTGGGTGCGGGGCAGGCTCGTGCGGGCGCGGGTCGTGGAGATGGAGGGGGAGGTGGTCTTCGTCGGGTACGCGGACGTACGGCGGCCCGAGGGCTGGCTGGTGCAGGGGGTCTACACCTTCCCGCGCGCGCGTCGACGGGGATTCGCGAGTGCAGGGATGTCGGCGATCGTCCAGGAGGCGTTCGCCGCGGGCGCGACCCATGTGCAGCTCGCGGTGGTCAGCGGAAACACGGCTGCGGAACGCCTGTACGAGAGGCTCGGCTTCGAGCCGTTCGCGCGTTTGCGGACGGTTCTCTTTTTCTAGCAGCTGTTTCTGCAAGTCGAGGGCCGGAGAAGGCCGGCCCCCGACTTGCTTGGCCGCGGGCGCTTGCCGGAGAAGGCCGGCCCTCGACTTGCTTGGCCGCGGGCGCTGGTGGGGCTGGCGCCGCGGGTGGGGGGGGTTGCTAGGATGCGGCTCCCTGGCCGGAGCCGGGGTCCGATCCCACCAATCACTGCGAGCCCCACGAGAGGAGCACCCCCATGGGTCTGCTGGAAGGCAAGGTCGTCGTCATCACCGGCGCCGGCGGCGGCATCGGCCGCGAACACGCACTCGCGATGGCCGGAGAAGGTGCCGCCATCGTCGTCAACGACCTGGGCGGTGCCCGGGACGGCACCGGCGGCGGTGCCTCGATGGCGGACGAGACCGTCGATCTGATCAAGCAGGCCGGCGGCGAGGCCGTGGCCAACTACGACAACGTCGCGACCGTCGAAGGCGGGCAGGGCATCCTGCGGACCGCCCTCGAGGCCTTCGAGCAGGTCGACGTGCTGGTCAACAACGCCGGAATCCTCCGGGACAAGTCCTTCTCGAACACCACCGAAGACCTCTGGGATCCGGTCATCGCCGTCCACCTGAAGGGCACCTACTGCGTCACGCACCCGGTCTACAACCACATGAAGGAGCGGGGCGCCGGAGGCGTCATCATCAACACCTCGTCCACCTCGGGGCTGAACGGCAACTTCGGGCAGTGCAACTACGGTGCCGCCAAGGCGGGCATCGCCGGCTTCAGCCGCTGCCTCGCCATCGAGGGCAAGAAGTACGACATCCGCGTCTTCGTGCTGGCACCGGTGGCGCTCACGCGGCTCACCGAGGACCTCGGCGGCTTCGGCAACGACGAGATGAAGGAGCGCATGAACCCGGCCGCGGTGTCGCCGCTCGTGACCTACCTCGCCAGCGACCTCGCCAAGGACATGACCGGCAAGACCTTCTTCTGCGGCGGGGGGCGCATCGCCGAGATGAAGGTGGTCACCAACACCGGCGTGACCAAGTCCGACGCCAGCGCGCTGTGGACCCCCGAGGAGATCGCGGGTCACATGAAGGCGGGAGAGATCCTGCTCCCGGAGTGAGCGCCGCCCGACCACCCGGCCCGGGGTGAGCCCCGGGCCGGGGCCCGCCTGGGGACGGCGCGGTACCCTGCATCCATGTCCGAAGAGAGCCCCCAGCCGTCGTCCCCGCCCGAGCCCGTCGGCGATCCGACCCACGATCGGCTCCTGAAGCGCCTCGGTCTGCCCGACGGTGCCGACCCGCTGTCGGCCATGGCTCCGCGCTTCAATCTCTTCGTACGGGCCTTCCAGAAGCGCTTCTTCTCGCACTTCGGCCTCGACGACGCCACCGCGGATCGCCTCCGGGAGCTCGAGCGGCAGGGCAACGTCATCTACGTGATGCGCTACTCGAGCCGGCTCGACTACTTCCTCTTCAACACGGTCCTGGCCGGAGCGGGGCTTCGCCTCTCCGCCTTCGCCAACGGCATCCGCTTCCACTACTACCGCCCGCTGCTCGAGTGGCTGCGCATCGCGTCCCGGCGCAAGCACAATCTGCCCAAGGCGCTCGATCGCAACGAGGCGCGGGAGCACGTCCGGGCGCTGGCCCGGCAGGGCAGCTCCTTCTTCCTCTTCCTTCGCACCGAGCCGCTGCGAACCTGGCTGCGGGGCCGACGCAAGCACCGCCACGACGAGCTCGATCTCCTGGAGGTCGCGGTGCGGGCCGTATGGGACTCCGGGGTGCCCACCTACGTGGTCCCGCTGGCCCTCTTCTGGCGCAAGGGCCCGCGCAGCGAGAGCCGCTTCCTCAACCTCGACTACGGAGCCCTGACCCGGCCCTCGGATCTCGCGAAGGTCACGCGCTTCCTGGCCACCTACCACAGCCTCGCCATCAAGACCGGCGAGCCCATCGACCTGGGGCGCTTCATCCGTGACCAGGGTGAAGAGGTCGGCGCGGCCCGCATCGCGCGCAAGGTGAGACGTTCGATCCTGATCTACCTGTACCGCGAGGAGAAGGTCGTCCAGGGGCCCGCCCTGCGCTCGCCCGCGCGCGTCCGGGACGACGTGCTCACCGACCCGGCCGTGCAGGAGGCCATCGCCGAGCGCGCCCGTGGCCCCAAGAGCTCGCCCGAGCGGGCGCAGGTCGAAGCCGAGAAGATGTTCAGCGAGATCGCCGCGCGCATGAACTCGACCCTGCTCGCGATCTTCGATGCCGCGTTGGCGCCGATCTTCCGGCGCCTCTTCTCGTCCATCGAGGTGTCGGGAATGGAGCGCCTGGCCGAGCTGGCGAAGCAGCACCCGATCATCCTGCTGCCCAACCACCGCTCCTACCTGGACTTCCTGCTCATCTCGGTCGTGCTGTACCGGAACTTCATGCTGCCGCCGCACATCGGCGCACGCGAGAACATGGCCTTCGGGCCCTTCGGCTTCCTGTTCCGACGCTGCGGCGCCTTCTTCATGCGGGCCTCGTTCGAGGATCCGCTCTATCGCCAGGTATTCCGCGCGTACCTGGGGCATCTGGTCCGGGAAGGGCACACGCAGGAGTTCTTCATCGAGGGCGGGCGATCGCGCACCGGCAAGTCCCTGGCGCCGCGTCTCGGCATGCTCGGCTGGGAGATCGAGGCCTTCCTCGGCAGCAGCCGTCGCGACTTCCTCTTCGTGCCCGTGTCCATCGGCTACGAGCGCTTGATCGAGGAGAGCTCGATGGTGGACGAGCTCGAGGGGGCGGAGAAGACCAAGGAGAGCATGCTCGGGCTGATGCGGGCCCGGAAGTACCTGCAGCGGCGCTTCGGCAGCGTCGATCTCTACTTCGGCGAGCCGATCTCGCTGGCCGAGACCCTGGGCCCGGACCGGGCGCGCCTCGCCGAGACCGCGCTCGCACGCTGCGAGGCGGGCGAAGCGGAGCGTCTGCGCGAATCGAAGCGGCTGATCATCGAGTCGCTGGGGCGGCGGGTCGTGGAGCGTATCAACGGCTCGATGGTCGCGAACGCGACCTCCGTCGCGGCGACGGTGCTGCTGGGCGCACCCCATCGCGGGCTCCTGCGTCGCGAGCTCGTCGACCGGATGGAGCAGATCGTCGAGCTGCTCCGCCTCGAGGGCGTTCGCCTCACGGCGGCGCTCGAGAGCGACCGGGGCCGCTTCGACGAGTCGATCGCCTTCCTCAGGCGGGCGGACCTGGTGCAGCAGACCGACGACGCCCGGGGCGAGATCCTGTACTACGAGGAGTCCCGCCGTCGCGCCCTCGACATCTATCGCAACTCCATCGCCCACTACCTGGCCACTCCGAGCTGCCTGGCCCGCTCGATCCTGGCGGGCTCGACCCCGAAGGAGCTCCAGGAAGAAGTGTCCACCTGGCACGAGCTGCTCTACCGCGAGTTCTTCATTCCGAGCGACGAGGTGCTGACCAGTCGCTGCGACCGTCTGCTCGCCCACTTCGAGCAGACGGGCTGGGCGCACTGCGAGGGCGAGCGCTGGCAGGCCAGCGAGGCCGGCGAGCCGATCCTTCGGGTGCTGGCCGAGCAGTCGCGTGGTGTGATCGAGGCCTACATGTCCTGCTGCGCGGCACTCGCGATCGTGCTCGACCCCGCGCGCGACGGGGAAGGGCTGCCCGCGGAGATCGACAAGAAGGGCCTGCGCAAGCAGGCGCAGGAGTACTTCCGCCACGCCGAGCTGCTCGGCGAAGCCGCGCGACCGGAAGCCGCCAACGACACGACCTTCAGCAACGTGCTCGATCTGCTCGTCGAGCGCGGGATCATCGTCGAGAACCGTCGGGGGGGTCGACGCTCCGCCGATGCGCGCTACGCCCGGGGGGAGGCCTGGCACGAGCTCAGTGGCTTCCGCGAGCGTCTGGCAGGCGCTCTCGCGGGCCGGTAGGTTCTGCGCCCCCATGGACCCCCGAAGCGAGCTCGATTTCGAGAAGGGCGGCGGCCTCGTGACCGCCATCGCCCAGGACGCCGACACCGGCGAGGTGTTGATGGTGGCCTTCATGAACGAGGAGGCCTTCGACAAGACCGTCGAGACCGGTGAGGTCCACTACTGGAGTCGCTCGCGCAACAAGCTGTGGTACAAGGGCGAGGAGAGCGGCAACACCCAGCAGGTCGAGTCGATGTACATCGACTGCGACGGCGACGTCGTCCTGCTGAAGATCGCGCAGAAGGGCGATGCCGCCTGCCACACCGGCCGGCGCAGCTGCTTTTACCGCCGCCTGCAGCAGGACGGCGGGTACGAGGTCGTGAGCGAGCCGCTCTTCGATCCGAAAGAGGTCTACAAGAAATGAGCGAGGACCAGAGCTCGCCGGTGCTGCGGCTCGGGCTGCCCAAGGGCACGCTGCAGGAGACCACACAGATGCTGCTCGATCGGGCGGGCTTCGACGTCCGCTACTCGAGCCGCTCGTACTTTCCGTCGATCGACGACCCGGAGATCGAGTGCATCCTCATCCGCCCCCAGGAGATGGCGCGCTACGTCGCTCAGGGCGCCATGGACTGCGGCATCGCCGGGCACGACTGGATCGAGGAGAACCGGGTCGACGTCGTCGAGATCGCGAACCTCGAGGCGCCCTGGCCGAACTACGCCCCCATCAAGTGGGTGCTCGCCGTGAAGCGAGGCTCGGGCATCGAGAAGATCGAGGACCTGGAGGGCAAGCGCATCGCGAGCGAAGCGGTCGGCCTGGCGGAGAAGCACTTCGAGAAGAAGGGCGTCAAGGCCAGCATCGAGTTCTCCTGGGGGGCCACCGAGGTCAAGCCCCCGGTCCTGGCCGACGCGATCGTCGACGTGACGGACTCCGGTGCGAGCCTGCGCGCGAACGATCTCGTGGTGATCGACACCCTGCTCGCGAGCACGCCTCGCTTCGTGGCGAACCGCGAGGCCTCCGAAGACCCGTGGAAGCGCGCGAAGATGGAGCAGCTGCGCCTCCTGATGCTCGGCGCGATCGCCGCCGCGACGCAGGTGAATCTCTCGATGAACGTCCCCAAGGATCGTCTCGCCAAGGTCCTCGAGCTGCTGCCGGCGCTCAACACGCCGACCCTCGCTCCCCTGGCCGATGACAGCTGGGTGGAGGTGACCACCGTCGTCGAGGAGAGGATCGTGCGCGAGATCATCGTGCAGCTGTCCGAGGCGGGCGCCCGGGGAATCATCGAGACGCCCCTCACCAAGATCGTCCACTGAAGCTCCTCGACCTCGCGGCCGCGCCCTTCAGCTACGCGAGGATCGCGTGGTGGGGACTGGTCTCGCCGCGCACCGAGAGCGGCCCGCTGCTGCTCGTCCAGGCGGTCGTGCGCGAGGGCGATCGGGTGCTGCTGGCCGTGCGCAGCGACCTGTGGGGCTGGGAGCTTCCGGGGGGCACCGTCGAGCCCGGCGAGTCCAGCGAGGACGCGCTGCGCCGCGAGGTGCTCGAGGAGACGGGTCTCGAGATCGCCGTCGAGCGCCACGTCGGCGACTGGCAGCGCACGGGGTTCCGGCCGCACACCGCGCGGGTGTTCACGGCGCGGGTCGTCGGCGGCGCCCTGCGCACGAGCCGCGAGACCCGGGCCGCCGAGTGGTTCGGCTGGGGGGAGCTGCCAGAGACCCTCTTCCCCTGGTATCGCGCACCACTCGAGGCGGCCCGCGGCGGCGCGGTGCCGGCGGTCCACCGCGAGCACCAGGGGCTCGGAGCGGTGCTTCAGGGCCTGCGGATCGACCTGCGGATGCGGCGCGGCGGCGGGCCGGGAGAGACGCCGGACGGCGGGCGCCGAGAGAGCCCCTGAAATCGCAGACGGCCCCGCTCCGAAGGGCGGGGCCGTCG
>JANQSB010000287.1 GCA_028284295.1 Myxococcota bacterium
ACGCCCTGCTCGGCGCCCTTCCTGGGCACCGCGGTGGGCTTCGCTTTCGCGAGCCCGCCCGTCGTCATCCTGGGCGTGGCGAGGGCCACCGCCAGCAGCCCTTCGAAGAAGCTGCGCCGTGCGCCCGTGGCCTGCTGGCCGAGGTCGGCCAGGGGTCCGGCGCCGCCCCGGATCTCGAAGGCGCCGAAGAGGTTCAGTGCGAAGGCGACGAGCACCGCCGAGATGCCCGCGATGTAGACGGGCTCCTGGAACTGGAAGCCCCAGCCCACCGAGCGGCCGGCGGCGCGAAGCGCCAGCACGACGAAGCCCAGCGCCGCCATCGAGCCCAGGATGCCCGCCGTGTAGGCGAGGCCGTGACGGACGGGCTCGCTGCGACTCGTGTGCGCGGCCTCGGCCAGCTCCGAGATCGAGAAGATCTTGATGGCGAGCACCGGGAGCACGCACGGCATCAGGTTCAGCAGCAGACCGCCGAGAAGCGCGAGCGCCAGTGCCCGCAGCAGCGGCAGCGCGACCGGCGAGGCTCCCGCCGTGGCCGCCGTGGGCTGCATGGCCGCCGCCTCGGGGTCCCAGTGCCGGCCCAGCATCGCCACCGGGGCGCCGGCTTCGGCGGCCGGGAAGGGAAGCTCGAGCTCGACGAAGACCCGCTCGCCGTTCGGGCGCGCGAGCGAGAGCAGTCCGCTGATGTGCGCGTCCACGGCCTCGTCGGGCTCGGCGCTGCCCTGCAGCTCGATCCGGAAGCGACCCGGGTCTTCCGGGACGGCCTGGACGCTGCGGTCCCGCAGGGTCAGGGAATCGGAGTCGTCGGGGAAGAGGATGCCGCCGGGCCCGGGCGCGTCGAGTGGCGCGAGACTCGCGCACTCGCTGTCCGCGGCCCCGACGCACGAGATCTCGATCGCGCCCTCGAAGTCGTCGCCGGGCCGCACGCCGCTCTGGGACCAGGCGGCGGCGAGCGTGAGGCCGTGGGCTTGCGCCGTGCGCGGGACGAGGCCCTCGAAGGTCTCGAAGAGCGCGGCCTCGTCGTCGGCGCTCAGGCCGCGGAGCCGCTCTCCCGGACCCCGTTCCAGCTGGAAGGACGCCGGTACGCACTCGTTCTCACAGACGAGGACGTCGCCCTCGACGGCGACGCGCACGGCAGTCGGATCCCCGCTGGTCTCGCTGAAGAGCAGCACGCGTCCCTCGTAGCCGTAGCTGGCCGCGTCGGGGTCCGAATCGGCCCCCACGAAGGCCCGGGGCGCGGGCCAGCGGGTCGGGCCCACCTGGCCGTTCGGGAGCGACCAGGTCAGCTCGGGCGGCAGGCCGGTGTCGCCGGCGCTGCGCCAGTAGACGTGCCAGCCCGGTGCGAGGTCGAAGAGGACCCCGACCCGACCGACCGCATCCGGCGATCCCGTCCGACGCAGCAGGCGGACGTCCAGTCGGGGGCCGCCCTCGCGCTCGATCAGGCGGGCATGGGGGCCGACGTCGGGCCGGTCGCCGCTCGTCGCGGGGTCGATGAGGGCTGGTGAGGCGGCTCGCGCGGCGTGACCGGGCAGCAGACCGGCCACCAGCGCACACGCGACACCCAGAAAGAGAAGGAAGAGGCGCGGGTGTGCGGGCGCCCGACGAGGCGCTCGCCGAACCGGGGAGGTGCGCACGATCACATCCACCGATCGCCTATCGGACGACAGGCTCCGGAAACTGTGATGTTTGAACCGAAGCCCCTTCGCGCACCGGCAACACGACCTCGCGAGCGTGCAACGAACGAAGATTCGTCTCGCGCGCGCGTCCGTCGTGCAGGCGGGGGGTCGAGTGCCGCGAAGTCGCGGCCCGACGCCCGGTCCCGCCGGTCGCCCGCCAGCCGTCGCGTTCACCCATGCGCAGCTTCGACTTCGCGACCGACACCGTCGTGTTGCACCCGGAAGCTGCCGCCTCGTGTCGGCTCGTGTGAAGTTCGACCGAACTTCGCCAGATGACGGGAATACACCACAAGTTTGTGATTCAGGTCACCGACAAGGGAGTGGTGCGTCCCGATCTTCGAGGACGCATGAGCGCCGTTCGGCCGAGGCGGGGGCCGTCACAACGAGGTAGTCGAGGATGAGCAACCGAACCCCCGAACGAGAGGCGACCCGCCGGCGCGCAGGCGCGTGGGCGATCCGTCCGCTCCCTGTTCTCGTCGCGCTGGTCGTCGGGTTCGTCGGCATCACCGGAGCCGCGAGCGCGCAGATGGAGAACCGCGAGCACGCCCTGCGCATGCACGACCGGCTCGTCGGCGTGCCGCCGGACGCGTCCACGCTGGACGCCATGGAGCTGCTGATCCCGACCGACCCCGAGGCCGCGGCGGATCTCGCCATGCAGAACCCGGCCTTCTACAACTCGACCCTGAAGACCTGGATCGCGCCGTGGACCAACGAGGCGATGGACGTCTTCGTGCCCCTGAACGACTACACGGCCACGGTGATCGGGATCATCCGCGACGATCGACCCTTCACCGAGGTGCTGACCGGCGACTACCTCTACATCGGCCGCGGCGGCAACGTCGACAACGGCCAGGGGGTGGTTCCCGCCGCCTACTCGCCCACCGACAACCTGCACTACGAGCAGCTCGAGAGCATGGGGGTCGACCTCTCGGACCCGAACGACTTCGAGGCCTGGCCCCAGGACTCGCTGCCCGGGTCCATGCTCGACGCCTCCGAGGCGGCGGGCATCGTCACCTCGCGCGCCGCCGCCGAGGCCTTCTTCTCGGCGGGGACGAACCGCGCCATGTGGCGCTTCACGGCGCTCAACTACCTCTGCGTCGACATGGAGGCGCTGTCCGACGGCACGCGCCCCATCGACCGGATCCGTCAGGACGTGAGCCGTAGCCCGGGTGGCGACAGCGACATCTTCCTCAACCAGTGCAGCGGCTGTCACAGCGGCATGGACCCGCTCTCGGGCGCCTATGCGTACTTCGACTGGGACGACGACCAGGAGCGCATGGTCCACACCCGCGGCCAGGTCCAGGCCAAGAACCTGATCAACGGAAACAACTTCCCCTTCGGCTACGTCACGGTCGACAGCCGATGGGACAACTACTGGCGGGAGGGCCAGAACGCGATCTTCGGCTGGAGCGATTCCCTTCCCGGCGGTGGCTACGGCGCCAAGAGCCTGGGCGAGGAAGTCGCGAACAGTCGGGGATTCGCGCGCTGCCAGGTGCAGAAGGTGTTCAAGCAGGTCTGCTTCCGGGAGCCCGCGAACGAGACGGAACGCAACGTAGTGGAGAGCATCGCGACGGACTTCGAAGACTCGAACTACAGCATGAAGACCGTGTTCGCGAAGGTCGCCGCGTACTGCATGGACGACAACTAGATGACCCTTCGCCCCCGACTCAGCATTCTCATCGTGTTCGCGGCCAGCGCCCTCGCCTGTGGCGACTACTCGGGCGGCAACGGCCCCGCACAGCAGGGCAACGTCGTGCTCTCCGGCGGCGGCAGCGGCCTGGGCGGACTGTCCGAGACCGAGCAGGTCTCCGCCTTCAGCAGCACCGTCTATCCCCTGCTCGCCGCGAACTGTTCGTCGTGCCACTCGGGCTTCGGGCCCGGCACGCCGCACATCGCGCATCCGAACCCCTCCGTGGCCTATTCGGCGGTGGTGGACAACCAGAAGGTGAACTTCAGCCTTCCGGACTCGTCCCGCCTCGTGCGTCGCCTCGCCACCGACTTCCACTACTGCTGGTCGAGCTGCGCCGCCGACGGTGCCGCGATGCTGGCGGCCGTCCAGGCCTGGGACACCATGCTCGAGCAGGCGGGCGTACAGGGTGGCGGCGCGGGCGTCGACGTGGCCCTTCTCGTCAGCGAAACCGTCGACTTCGACACCTGCTTCGGCTCGGGAGCCTGCGAAGAGGACGAGGGCGGCGAGCGCTACGACGATCGCATCATCGCGCGTTGGGACTTCAAGGAGCTCAGCGGCGACACGGCCCTGGATACCAGTGGCATCGCCCCGGCCATGGACCTCTCGCTCTCGCCCGAGGTCGAGCTGATGAGCAGCTACGGCATCGACATCGCCCAGGGCGGGCGGGCGATGGCCGAAGCCAGCACCAGCGTGAAGCTCTACGACCGGATCGCCAACCCGAACGGAGGCAGCGGCGCCTACTCGGTCGAAGCCTGGGTGGTGCCCGGCAACGTGACCCAGGAGGGGGAGAACGGGCCCTCGCGCATCGTCACCTACTCGCGCGGCACCGGTAACGCCAACTTCACCCTCGGTCAGCGTCTCTACCAGTACGCCTTCCGCAACCGAAGCGTCCACCAGGACGTGAACAACCGCGGCGACCCGATCATGCTCACCTACGACGTGGACGAGGACCTGCAGGCCACCCTGCAGCACGTCGTCATCACCTACGACCGCTTCCAGGGCCGGCGCATCTACGTGGACGGCGTCTGGACGGACGACGAGGACGAGCAGGAGACGGCGCGTCTCTGGAACTGGGACGCCAACAACCGCCTCGCCATCGGCAACGAGACCACGGGCAACGGCAACGAGTGGATCGGGCAGGTGCGCTTCCTGGCCGTCCACGACCGCGCGCTGGCGCCTTCGCAGGTCTTCCAGAACTTCCAGGCGGGGATCGGCAAGCGCCTCACCCTGACCTTCGACATCAGCCAGTGGGCCGGAGCCGGAACCACCATCGACTTCGCGTTCACCGAGTTCGACAACTACTCGTACCTCTTCTGCCAGCCCACGATCCGGGGCCCGAACCCGGCGGGGCTCACCGTCGACAACATCCGCATCCAGGTGAACGGGACCATCCCCGTCGAGGGCCAGGCCTTCGGCAACGTGAACGACACGGTGCTGGTGAGCGGTCAGCAGCTGTCGCGGCAGTGCTCGGTGATCCGCAAGGAGCACGGCGTCGACGTGCTGGCACCCCAGTGGGACGTCTTCACGGTGGCCTTCGAGGAGCTGGGCTTCTTCCAGAGCCCGATCGACCCGAACACGCCGGACTTCGTGGTGAGCACCACGGTGCTCGACCCGGTTCCGGTGCTCGGCATCCGCGACTACGGGCGCATCAACGCGACGATGGCCGCCCTGACCGGCGTCGACCCGCTCACTCCGGCCGTGGACACGGTGTTCCAGGAGATCACCGCGTCGCTGCCGAACAACCAGGACCTCCGCTCCTTCGTGTCCTCGCACCAGGTCGGCGTCTCGAAGCTCGCCTTCGAGTACTGCAACGAGCTGGTCGAGAACCAGACGCTGCGGGACGGCTACTTCGACCCGAGCTTCGGCTGGACGGACATCCCGTCGGTGGCCTTCGACAGCGCGGCGAAGTTCGACCTGATCACGGAGCCGCTGATCGAGGGCATGCTGCGGCACGGGGCCCCGAACCAGGCCCTTCCCAGCCAGCCGGACTTCGCCCAGGTGGAGGCGGACCTCGATCAGCTGGTCGTCGACCTGATGGCCTGCAACCTGACGCCCTGCGATGCCGACCGCACGGTCAACATCGTGAAGGGAGTCTGCACGGCGACGCTCGCGGGCGCGCCGGTGATGGTCCACTAGAGGCAGATCCCATGAAGCTATTCCGAGATCGACACGACCGACCCAACGAGCCCGAGCGACGCGAGCCGCTCTTCCACCTGGACCACCCGCGTCCGCGCACGCGGCGGGAGTTCCTGGGGCAGGGCTTCATCGCGGGCCTGGGCATGGTGGCTTCGCCGAGCCTCTTCGGGCTCTTGCGCAAGAGCGGCAACGCCCACGCGCAGGCCTGCTCGCTCACCGCCGGCGGCTCCGGGCGCATCCCCTTCATCTGCATGGACCTGGCGGGCGGTGCCAACATGGTGGGTGGCAACGTCCTGGGCGGCGGGCCCGGCGGGCACCTCACCTTCCTGTCGGACCAGGGCTACGAGCGACAGGGCGGGCTCCCGGCGGCCAGCAATCCCAACCAGGACCCGACGGTCATCGACACCACCTTCGGCCTTCCCTTCCACAATGACAGCCCCTTCCTCCTGGGCATGTTGTCGAAGACCACCCAGCCCACCCGGGACGGGACCAACGGCATCCTCTTCTGCGCCCGTTCGCTGAACGACACGCAGAACAACATGCACAACCCGATGTACGGCATCGCGGCCACCGGCTCGTCGGGCGGACTGCTCACGCTGATCGGCACCGAGCCGACCGACTCGGGCGGCAACTCCATCAATCCGGCGATGTGGTTCAACCCGGCCATCCGCCCCACCAAGATCGACCGTCCCTCGGACGCGACCGGCCTGGTGGATACCGGTCGGCTGGTGCAGATGCTCGACACCGAAGGCGCCGACGCGGTGATGGCGGCGGTGGAGCGGCTGAGCGATGCCAAGGTCGACAAGATGGAGATCACCGAGGAGCTGATCGTCACCGACCTGGTGCGCTGTGCGTACGAGCAGAGCACCGACCTGGTCTCGATCTATGGCGATCCGACCTCGCTCGACCCGCGACTGGATCCCTTCATCGCGACGGGTGCGACGCCCATCTTCGACGCCAACGAGCTGGGACAGAGCAAGTTCCAGAAGACCTCGGCGGTGATGAAGCTGGTGATCGACGGGCATGCCGGAGCCGGGACCATCGAGTTCGGTGGCTACGACTACCACAACGGGACCCGCGCCACGGGCGAGCGCCGCGACTTCGAGGCCGGCCAGGCGATGGGCGCCTGCCTCGAGTACGCCCAGCTGACCGGCCGCGAGCTGTGTCTCTACGTCTTCACCGACGGCGCTCTCGACTCGAACGGTCAGATCGACAACGACCCGGACGGCCGGGGCAAGGGCATCTGGCAGGGCGACAACTCGTCGGTCTCCGGCGCCTTCATGCTGGTCTACAGCCCGACCGCCCGGCCCGTGGTCGATCCCGCCAAGCAGCAGATCGGCCACTACCGGCCGGACGGCAGCGCCGAGACGGGAGCCACGGAGATCAGCAACAGCCCGGAGTCCCTGGCCGAGGCCGTGGTCGCCAACTACCTGGCGCTGCACGGCGAGGGCGACGCCGAGCTCGATGCGGCCATCCCGAATCACCGCATCGGCAGCGCCGCGCCGGTCCAGGACGTCGTGGGGTTCACCAGCATCCGGGGCTGATCGAGCCGCGCTCGGACACCGGACCAGAAGGGGGGAGGGGAGTCGCGCGGCCGCGTGGCCATCGCGACACCCGGTGGGATCATGGCACAAGACAACGTGGAGAAGGGGGGAGCCCCGTCTTGGCTCTTCTCGTTCGTCGACCTCGCGTTCCTGATGCTGATCGCGATGACCCTGGTGGCCGCCGAGAAGGCCGCCGCGCCCGACCTGGGCGAGATGGCCATCCCGAAGATCGGCGAGAAGGACAGCAAGGAGCTCAACGCGGGCAATGCCGGTGAGTTCTGGCAGCTGCGCGTCCACCCGCCCTCGCAGTACGAGGACGGCAGCCTCGAGCCGCCCTTCGAGCTGAAGCTCGCCTCCGGCGCGGCCGCCGGTGAGCTCGGAGAAGAGGCCGAGCTATACGACAAGGACGACCTGCGCGAGCGCATCGCGCAGATCCATCGGGACGGTGCCCAGAAGCCCCTGCTGGCACCGCACGAGGACTCGCGCTCCCAGGACCTGCTCGACGCCGCCGCGCTGATCGAGGAGTACTGGCCGAGTCCCCGCCGCGCGCTCGTCGCCAGGCTGCTGGAAGAGCGGTGAGCCCGAGCATGCGAGTCGTCCCATGAGCTGGCGCATCCGCCACCAGTACGGCCACGGCGCCGCCAACGTGGAGCTGGCCGCCGAGCCGCACTTCGTCGCCCACCGCTCGCTGAATCTCGGCAGCACGCTCCGCGACGCGGGCGGCGACTTCTACCTGACCAGCCTACCTCCGCTGCTGCTGGCCGCCTTCATGGTGGTGGCGCTCTTCGTCACGGTCTCCCAGGACAAGGGCTACACGGACCTCGAGGTGGTCATGATCGAGCGGGAGGTCCAGGGCTGGGAGGAGGAGATCCCCGAGCCCGAGGTGATCCCCGAGCCGGAGCCCCCGAAGCTGGCGGAGAAGAAGCCCGAGCCTCCCCCGCCGGTCAAGGAGCCGCCGAAGAAGAAGGCGAAGAAGAAGATCGCGAAGCCCGAGCCGCCGCCGCCCGTGAAGCAGATCGCGCAGGCCAGGCCGAAGCCCAAGCCGCGAGCGAAGCCGAAGCCGAAGGCCAGGCCCAGGCCCGCGCCCGTCAAGCCCGACCTTCCGGCGCTGGCCATGCAGTCCGCCCCGAAGCCCCCGCCGCCCACCGCCCGGCGCGGCAACCGGGTGCGCGAGCGCGCCGCCAAGCCGAAGATGGCCGTGGCGCCCATCGCCCAGGCTCCGAAGCTCGCTCCCGAGCGGGAGGAGAAGCGTTCGCGCCGCTTCGCGGCCGTGCGATCGGAGGCACCGCGGCGCAAGCCCAAGGCGAACCTCGGCCCGCCCATCGCGGCCCGGCCACTGGACGCGCCGGCCCCGGAGGACCTGCCGGCCCGCAGCAGCCGTCGCGCCGCGCCCCGCAGCGCGAGCGAGAAGCGTCAGATGGCGCGGGTGTCGTTCGCGGGCGCCGCCGCCCCCGAGGCCGCGGCCCCCGCTCCGGATGCCCGCTCGCGCTCGCGCCAGCGCCCCGTCGCCCAGC
>JANQSB010000301.1 GCA_028284295.1 Myxococcota bacterium
GGTGAAGCCGAACTTCACGTCGTCCTGCGCGATGGCGATGTCGAGTGCGGCCGCGAGCCCGTTGCCTCCGCCGACGACGTGGCCGCGGATCTTGCCGACCACCGGTGTCGCCGAGCGCTGGATCTCGCCGAGCAGCTCCTCGAAGCCGAGCTTCGCGGTCTCGCCCGTCGACGCGCCGGACTGCTCCTTGAGGTTGGCCCCCGCGCAGAAGGTGCTGCCCTCGTTGGTGACGACCACGGCGCGGATGCGGGCGTCGCCGTTGGCCCGCTCCAGAGCGTCGTGCAGTCCGTTCACCACCGAGGCGCCCAGCGCGTTGCGACTCTCGATCTCCGCCAGGGTGACGGTCAGGACTCCGCCGCCCTCCTCGATCCGAACCTCGCCCATGGAACCTCCGGCCCCGCCGCCCCCCTCGCGGGCCTTTCGCGAGACTCTCCGAACCGTCGAGGGAGGGGAAATATGTGTTGATCAATATTACCCTATCTGTTACCCAAGATCCGGTACCCGGGCAACAGGCTCGGAATCCCGACCCAGACGGAGACGTGCCCATGCAACCGGCCCCGCACGCCGCGCCCCTGCTGGCCCCGCCCCTGCGTTCGAGCCTGGACCCCCGCAGCCCCGAGTTCCAGCAGAACCGGGACGCGATGGTGAAGAAGCTCGAGGAGATCGACGCCCTGCTCGACAAGGCCGAGCTGGGAGGCGGCGCCTACCACCACGAGCGGCTGGCGAAGCGCGGCAAGCTGCCGGTCCGCGAACGCATCGCCCTGGCGCTGGACCCGGACAGCCCCTTCCTCGAGATCAGCCCCCTGGCCGCCTACAACTCGTCGTACACCATCGGGGGCGGCGCCGTGATGGGCATCGGGGTCATCGCGGGAGTGGAGTGCGTCATCTTCGCCAACGACCCCACGGTGCTCGGCGGCGCGCTCACCCCCTACGTGAGCAAGAAGTGGATGCGCGCGCTCGAGATCGCCCGGGACAACCGCATGCCCTACGTGAGCTTCGTCGAGTCGGCCGGCGCCGACCTGCGCATGCGCGGCGCGTCGAAGAAGAAGGACGACGAGTCCGGCACGGCCGCCGTGGGTGCCCGGATCGACCACTTCGCGGAGAGCGGTCGCTTCTTCTACGAGATGATCGAGCTCTCGAAGCTCGAGATCCCGACGATCTGCGTCGTGTTCGGGTCCTCGACGGCCGGTGGCGCCTACCAGCCGGGGATGTCGGACTACAACGTGGTGGTCAAGAAGCAGTCGAAGATCTTCCTCGCCGGCCCGCCGCTGGTGAAGATGGCGACCGGTGAGGACTCCGACGACGAGAGCCTGGGCGGCGCGCAGATGCACGCCGAGATCTCGGGGCTCGGGGAGTACCTGGCCGAGGACGAGCCCGATGCCCTGCGGCTTTGCCGCGAGGTGATCTCCCACCTCAACTGGCGCAAGCCCGGCCCCGGCCCCTCGCTGCGCGCGGACCCGCCCGAGCTCGACCCCGAGGAGCTGCTGGGCATCATGGACCCGGAGCTGCGCCGACCGGTGGAGATCCGCGACGTCATCGGCCGCATCGTCGATGGGTCGCGCTTCGAGGAGTTCAAGGCGCGATTCGGAACCACCCTGGTGTGCGGCTTCGCGTCCATCGAGGGCTACCCGGTGGGCGTGCTGGGCAACAACGGAGTCATCTATCCCGATTCCGCGCAGAAGGCTGCGCACTTCATCCAGCTCTGCAATCAGATCGACCTGCCGCTGCTCTTCCTCCAGAACCTCACCGGCTTCATCGTCGGTCGCGAGTTCGAAGAGGACGGGATGATCAAGAAGGGCTCGCAGATGATCAACGCGGTCACCAACTCGACGGTGCCGCATCTGACCGTGATCGTGGGCGCCTCCTACGGCGCGGGGACCTACGCGATGTCGGGCCGCGCCTTCAACAACCGCTTCACCTTCCTCTGGCCCAGCGCCAAGATCGCGGTGATGGGCGGCAAGCAGATCGCGGGAGTGATGTCGATCGTGAGGCGCGGACAGGCCGCACGAAAGGGAGAGCCCTTCGACGAGGAGGCGGACGCGAAGGTCCGCGAGGCGGTGGAAGCCGCCCAGGAGGCGGGCTCGGTGGCGCTCGAAGCCAGCGGCGCGATCAGCGACGACGGCATCATCGACCCCCGCGACACGCGAACCGTTCTCGGGATCTGCCTGTCGGCCGTGCGCAACACGCCCGTCGAGGGGGCGGAGGGATACGGAGTGTTCCGACTGTGAGCTTCGACACCCTGCTGGTTGCGAACCGAGGCGAGATTGCCAGGCGGATCATCCGCAGCGGTCACGAGATGGGAATGCGCTGCGTCGCCGTCTACGTCGACGCCGACGCCGACGCGCCCTTCGTCACCGACGCCGACGAGGCGGTCCGGCTGCCGGGCTCCTACCTGGACGGGGACGACATCCTCGCCGCGGCGGCGGCGACCGGCGCGGGGGCCGTCCATCCCGGCTACGGCTTCCTGTCGGAGAACGCCGACTTCGCCGCGAAGCTCACCGCCGCGGGTCTGGCCTGGGTGGGCCCCTCGCCCGAGGCCATCTCCCAGATGGGCGACAAGATCGCCGCCAAGGCCCTGGCCGAGAAGGCCCAGGTCCCGACCCTGCCCGGCTCCGAGGACCCCGCCGACGCGGAGCGGGTCGGCTACCCGCTACTCGTGAAGGCCGCGGCCGGCGGCGGCGGCAAGGGCATGCGGATCGTGGAGTCGGCGGACGCACTCGACGAATCGGTGGCAGCCGCCCAGCGCGAGGCCCTCGGCGGCTTCGGCGACGACCGGGTCTTCATCGAGCGCTACGTGTCGCGCGCGCGTCACATCGAGATGCAGATCCTGGGTGACGCCCACGGCAACGTGGTCCACCTGGGAGAACGCGAGTGCTCGATCCAGCGTCGGCACCAGAAGATCATCGAGGAGTCTCCGTCCCCGCGTCTCGTCGCCGCGCTGCGCGAGGCCATGGGCGAGGCGGCCCTGCGGCTGGCGCGCGAGCTCCACTATCAATCGGCCGGCACCGTCGAGTTCCTCTTCGACGACGAATCGGGCGATTTCTTCTTCCTCGAGGTCAACACCCGGCTGCAGGTCGAGCACCCCGTCACCGAGCTGGTCTCCGGTGTGGACCTGGTGCGCGAACAGCTGCGCATCGCCGCGGGCGAGCCCCTGGGCTACGAGCAGGCGGACCTCTCGTTCGAGGGTGCGGCGGTGGAGGCGCGACTCTACGCCGAGGATCCGGCCAACGACTTCCTGCCGGCCACGGGCACCCTGTTCGCGTACGAGCCCGCCGAGACGCCGGCGGTGCGCTGGGACTCCGGCGTCGTGGCCGGATCGGTGGTGGGAACCGATTTCGACCCGATGCTCGCGAAGGTGATCGCCCACGCGCCGACCCGGGCCGAGGCCGCGGGTCGACTCGCGCTGGCGCTCGCGCGCACCCACCTGGGCGGCGTGACCACGAATCGCGACTTCCTGGTGGCGACCCTCCGCGCGGAGGAGTTCCTGGCCGGGGATACCACCACCGACTTCATCGACCGGGTGAAGCCCCCCCGCCGGCTGGCGCTCTCGGAGGACGAGCGCGTACGAATGGCGCGGGTCGGTGCACTCTTCGTGCAGGCCGAGAACCGCCGGGCGGCCCGGGTCCTCGCAACGGCCCCTTCCGGCTGGCGCAACGCCCGCCTGCCGGACCAGAAGCTGGTTCTCGAGCCGAGCGACGGGAGCGGGGAGATCACCGTCCTGTACCGCTCGCTCCGGGACGGGCGCTTCCGCTTCGAAGACGGAAGCACCGGCCGAGTCCACGCCTGCGACGAACGCAGCATCGACGTGGAGATCGGCGGGCGCCGCTTCGAGTCCCGGGTGAGCCGCGCCGGCGAGCAGCTCGTCGTCCAGGGCCCCACCGGCGACCTCGGCTTCCGCGAGCAGCCCCGCTTCGTGCTCCCCGGCAGCGAGGACGAGGCCGACGGCTTCGTGGCCCGCATGCCCGGCAAGGTGATCGACCTGCGGGTCGCCCCGGGCGACCGCGTCGCCGCGGGCGACGTGGTGATCGTGCTCGAGGCCATGAAGATGGAGCACCCGATGCGCGCCGCCGAGGACGGCGTGGTTCGCGAGCTGCGCGTGGCCGTGGGCGACCAGGTCGAGGCGGGAACCCTGCTGCTGGTGGTCGACTCCGACGCCACCGGCGGCGGCGAATAGGGAGGGCGAGATGGCCGATCCGATCCGCATCGCGAACTGCTCGGGGTTCTTCGGCGACCGGCTCTCGGCCGCCCGGGAGATGGTCGAGGGGGGACCCACCGACGTCCTGACGGGCGATTGGCTCGCCGAGCTCACCATGCTCATCCTGGCCCGCACCCGGGTCAAGCGGCCGAACGGCGGCTACGCGCGCACCTTCGTGGGCCAGATGGAAGAGGTGATGGGGACCTGCCTCGACCGCGGTATCAAGGTGGTGAGCAATGCCGGCGGCCTCGACCCCGACGGCTGCGCGGAAGAGGTCGCGACGATCGCCGATCGCCTCGGCCTGAAGCCGAAGATCGCCTACGTGCGCGGGGACGACCTGCTGCCCCGCATGAACGAGCTGCTGGCGGCCGACCAGCTCACGCACTTCGAGACCGACGAGCCCATCAAGGACGCGTCGGCCTTTCTGACCGCCAACGCCTACTTCGGCTGCTGGGGCATCGTCGACGCACTCGAGCAGGGTGCGGACATCGTCATCACGGGTCGCACCACGGACGCCGCCATCGTGTGCGGGCCCGCAGCCTGGCACCACGGCTGGAGTCGCACGGACTGGGACCCGCTGGCCGGTGCCGTCGCCGCGGGCCACGTGATCGAGTGCGGCACCCAGGCGACC
>JANQSB010000306.1 GCA_028284295.1 Myxococcota bacterium
GTCCGGACCTTCCGGGACGACGACTCCGACCGGGATTCCGACAGCGACTCCGACTCCGACTCGGACAGCGACTCGGACTCGGACAGCGACTCCGATTCCGACTCGGACAGCGATTCCGACTCCGACGGCGGTCGACCGCCCCAGCCGGAGCTGCTGCTGCTCGCCTACGTGATCGAGATCGGCGAGCTGGGCACCTTCCTCACCCTCGACGGTCTGGTCGAGACCGAGGTCGATGCCATGGACCTCTTCGACTTCGCGGTGGATCCCGGCCAGGGCTTCGGCAGCGATAGCGTCCTGTCCGCCCTGCTGCAGGACGGGACCCGGATCTTCAACCGGCGCGGCCGCGAGCTGGACGACGGCGACATCCAGCCCGACACCGAAGCCACCATCGACGGTGTGCTCGAGGTCGGCGACGACAGCCTCTACAAGACGGCGCTGGTGATCCTCGATCTCGAGGCCGGGCTGGTGGACGTGCTGCGCGGCACGCTGCTCGAGGTCGACGAGAGCCTGCGTCGACTGCTGCTCGCACTCGAAGACGACGACGACGATGGGTCCGACCCCGAGGAGGAGTGCGTCGACGTCCCCGAGGACGCCGACATCTTCCTGGTGCGAGAGGGCGAGGACGGCTCGACGAGCGAGCGGGTCGAGCTCGAGGACCTGTTCCCCGGCCTGCGCACCGACGTCTACGGAATGTACGAGGACGGGGTCGAGTGCTTCGTCGCGAGCACGATCATCGGCTTCCCGGTCGAGTGCCAGGACAGCGCCGAGTGCGGCGAGGGCCTGTACTGCGCCAAGGAAGACGGGGCCTGCGACGAGCGGGGCTGGTGCGAGACGGCTCCGGAAGTCTGCACCGACGAGTTCGCGCCGGTCTGCGGTTGCGACGGGGTCACCTACTCGAACGCCTGCCAGGCGAACGCAGCGGGTGCCTCCGTGGCGAGCGAGGGCGAGTGCGATGGTGGCGGCGGACCGCAGGTCTGCGGTGGCGACCTCGCCTGCCCGAGCGGCCAGGTCTGCAAGATCGAGGCGGGGGTCTGCGACGACGGCGCCCAGGGCATCTGCGTGGACGAGCCCGACAGCTGCTCGGACGAGATCGATCCGGTCTGCGGCTGCGACGGCGAGACCTACGGGAACGCCTGCCTGGCGCTCCGCGCCGGGGTCACCGTCGACTCCGAGGGCGTCTGCGAGGGCGCCGCGACCTGCGGAGGCGTGCTCGATCTGGAGTGCGACGAGGGTCGCATCTGCCTGGTCGAGAGCCGGACCTGCGACGAGTTCGCAGAGGGTCGCTGCGTGAAGGAACCGGATCGCTGTCCGGACCTCTACAAGCCCGTGTGCGCCTGCGACGGCCGCACCTACGACAACGCCTGCCAGGCCGCCAAGGCCGGTGCGGTGATCTCCTTCGCGGGCGAGTGCGAAGGCAAGATCGCCTGCGGCGGAGACGCGCCCGCCTGCTTCGACGGGGAGATCTGTCTGAAGCGCGTGGGAAGCTGCGACGACGTGGATCCCGGGATCTGCATCGACACGCCGGAGCGCTGTCCTCTCGTCTTCGCGCCGGTCTGCGGCTGCGACGGGGAGAGCTACGACAACGCCTGCTTCGCCCTGAAGAACGGTGTCAACGTCGAGTCCCTGGGCTCGTGTGACGACCCGCCGCTCTTCTGCGACGGGGACAACGCGTGCGACGAGGGCTTCCTGTGCGTGACCCGCCCGGGCGAGTGCGATCCGGAGGCGAAGGGGATCTGCGTGAAGGAGCCCGACGAGTGCCCCGACAAGGAGTACCCCGTCTGTGGCTGCGACGACACGACCTACCGCAACGCCTGTGAGGCGTCGGTGGCGGGTGTGGCGATCGCGAAGCCGGGTGCCTGTCCGGAGCCCGAGCCGGAGCCCCAGGAGATCTGAGGCAGCACCCCGGGAGCGGAGATGCGGCCGCCCGTGTTCCGACCCCTGGTTCCTACTTCCAGGGGTCGGAACGCGGGCGGCTGATCCACGCTCCGAGATCGTCGGGCCGGATCTCCCAGTCCCCGGAGTCGCGTCGGCGGTTGGGACCGAACGAGTAGACGAAGATCGCCCGCTTGCGTCGATCGGAGCTGCACTCGTGCAGGATCCAGTAGGGCGAGTTCCACGGGTCGAGGAAGAAGCGGGCCCGCTCGACGGGGAGCCCCAGCGCAGTTCGCCCGGCGAACTCCCCCTCGTAGACGTGGTCGTGGTCGTACTTCTCGACCATCGAGTAGACCCGCTTGTGGAGCCCGCAGCGGGTCCGGGTGCGGGCGGTCGACAGGTCCTGGCGGAGTGCCGCGAGCTCGGCTTCGGCCAGCTCG
>JANQSB010000318.1 GCA_028284295.1 Myxococcota bacterium
ATCTCGCTCTGGTAGCCTCTCGCCACTGAGCGAGGGAAGACCGTGAGCGATTCATGGGGGATCCGCGGCTGGCTCGACGAGCTGCGGCGGCGCGATCTCTACCGTCAGCGTCGCGTCGTCGAGAGCCCGCAATCCGCGGCGCTCGAGGTCGGCGGCCGCTCGCTGCTCAACTTCTGCAGCAACGACTACCTCGGCCTGGCCGGCGACCCGCGCGTCGCCGAGGCCTTCGCGGCCGGTGCCCGCGAGTGGGGCACCGGTTCGGGCGCGTCGCACCTGATCTGCGGCCACACCCGGGCCCATCACGAGCTGGAGGAGGCCCTGGCCGCCTTCACGGGTCGGCCGAGGGCCCTGCTCTTCTCGACGGGCTATGCGGCGAACATGGGCGCCATCAACGGCCTGCTGACCGCGGGGGACGCGGTCTTCGAGGACCGCTTGAACCACGCCTCCCTGCTGGACGGCGGCTGGATCAGCCGGGCCCGCTTCGAGTGGTTCGAGCACGCCGACCTGGCCGACCTCGCGAAGCGACTCTCGGAGAGCGGTGACTGCCGACGCCGGATGGTGGTGAGCGACGGTACCTTCAGCATGGACGGCGATCGCTGCGCGCTCCGGGAGACCGTCGCGCTCGCGCGGGAGCACGACGCCTGGGTGATGATCGACGACGCCCACGGTCTCGGGGTGCACGGCTCCCGTGGCTGCGGCCTGGTGGACCCCGCGCACTTCGGCACCGACGAGGTGCCCGTGCTGGTGGGGACCCTGGGCAAGGCCTTCGGGACCTTCGGGGCCTTCGTCGCGGGCAGCGAGGAGCTCGTCGAGCTGCTGATCCAGAAGGCGCGCAGCTACGTGTTCACCACCGCTCTGCCTTCCGCGGTGGCGGTCGCGACCCTCGCGAGCCTGCGAATCGCCATGGACGAGGAGTGGCGTCGGGAGCGTCTGGCAGAGCTCGTGGACCGCTTCCGAACGGGCGCGGTGTCGCTGGGCCTCGAGCTGCTGGACTCCTCGTCGCCCATCCAGCCGCTGGTGGTGGGCGATCCCGGTCGCACGGTCGCGTTGAGCCGGGCCCTCGAAGAGGCCGGCTGCCTCGTGACGGCGATCCGGCCTCCGACGGTGCCAGAGGGGACCTCGCGGCTGCGGATCACCCTGACCGCCGGCCACAGCCCTGCCGACGTCGACCGCCTGCTCGACGCGCTCGCCTCGGCGACCCGCCTCTGATGGGGGCGTCCCGGCGCTTCTTCGTTGCGGGCACCGACACCGACGTCGGCAAGACGGTGATCACCGCGGGGCTCCTGCGCGCCGCGACCCGCGCGGGTCACACCACCCTGGCCCTCAAGCCCGTGGCCGCCGGATGCGAGCGGGAGGGGGGCCGGCTCGTGAATGGAGACGCCCGGGCCCTGATGCGGGAGGCCAGCGTCGCGCTCGACCATGACGCCGTGAATCCGGTGGCGCTCGAGCCGCCGATCGCTCCGCACATCGCGGCCGAAGCGGCCGGCGTGTCCCTCTCGGTCGAGACGCTCGCGGCCCACTGCGAGAGGCAGCTCGAGCGGGACTTCGATCTCGCGTTGATCGAGGGCGCGGGGGGCTGGCTCGTGCCCCTGAACGATCGCGAGACCCTCGCCGATCTGTGCGAAGCCCTGGCGACGCCGGTGATCCTGGTGGTCGGCATGCGTCTGGGCTGCCTGAATCACGCCCTGCTGACGGCAGCCGACCTCGCGCGGCGGGGCGTCGAGCTGGCAGGCTGGGTGGCCAACACCATCGACCCGGCGATGTCCGAGCCCGACGCCAACCTGCGTTCGCTCGAGCT
>JANQSB010000326.1 GCA_028284295.1 Myxococcota bacterium
GGAGCTGCGCCGACACTGTGGCAGCGGCGGAACCCTCAAGGAGGGCGTGGTCGAGATCCAGGGCGACCACGCCGACAAGGTGGTGGAGGCGCTGCAAGCCCGGGGTCTGAAGGTCAAGCGCGCCGGAGGCTGAGCGCCGGGCACCCGTCTCCCACCGCCGTCAGTCCGCTCCGGGTCCCGGCGGACGGGTGCGGTATCGAAGTTTCCGCCGCTGCATCCACCGCACCGCCAGCAGGTCCTGGATGCCTTCGAAGAGGCGGTCGGGGATGCCGTACTTCGAGACGCCGTAGCGGCGCGCGCGATGCGAGACCGGAACCTCGACGATGCGCGCCCCCTCCATGCGCAGCAGGGTCGGCAGGAAGCGGTGCATGCCGCGATAGAGGCGGATACGGCGCACGAAGGAGCTGCGCATCACCCGCAGCGAGCAGCCGACGTCGGTCACCGACTCGCCGGTGACGCGATTGCGGACGGCGTTTGCCACCCGCGAGGAGACGACCTTGAGCCAGCCGTCCCGTCGCCGCACGCGGACTCCGTTCACGACGTCGACCTCGTCGTCGAGATGCGAGAGCAGCAGCGGGATGTCCTTCGGATCGTTCTGCAGGTCGGCGTCCAGGGTGGCCACCAGCGGTGCCCGCACCCGGCGGAAGCCCGCGTCGAGAGCCGCGGACTGGCCGTGGTTGGCGTCCAGGGTCACCACGCGAACCCGCGCGTCCTTCAGGGCCAGGCCGCGCAAGCGCTCGGCACTGCCGTCCCGGCTGCCGTCGTCCACCCACACGATCTCGAGTCGGTCGCCCCAGTCGGCGAGCGCCGCGTCGATCTCGCGGTACAGCGGCTCGACCGATTCGACCTCGTCGAAGACCGGAACCACGACCGCCAGGGCGGGCTCCGTTCGCTCCTCGGGACCGGGCATCAGTCCTCTCGCGTGAGGACGAACCAGCTGCCCATGTCGCGCCCCTTGCGGGCCGCCGAGCCGATGGTCACGTGCTCGGAGACCCGTCGCAGGGTGTCCACCATGAAGCCGTAGACGAAGCGGGACAGGCCGCGGTCGTTGGGCTTGATCTCCGGCCAGCCGTCCGGGTGCCGATCGGGCACGCGGTTGTAGTCGACCAGCACCTCGCGGCGGTTCGCGTCCTCGACGGCCACGAAGTAGCCCGGGCCGGTGACGGGCTGCATGGTCTGGAAGTTGAAGCCGTAGAGCTCGTCGGGGGCCGTGGAGTCGACATCGGGTGCGCGGCAGAAGCGCTTCTCGAAGTGGCTGAAGACCGGCAGGGTGTTCTTGCCGTGGTGGCGCACCGTCTCGAAGCTGCCCACCCCCGGCGCCACCAGGTCGACCAGCGCGACCGGCGCGAAGCCGTCGACCGCGGCATACAGACGCCGCTGCGCGTCGCGTCCCAGGCCCCGGATGCACTCGACCCGCTCGGGGTGCGAAAGCCCGTCCAGGAAGCTCGCGACGCGCGACGGCTCGATCGTGTCCCGGAGCAGGCCGGCGAGCTCCTCGGCCGCGCCCGAGCTCGAGCCCCGGGCACCCCCCTCTCGAACCTGGCCTTCCACCGCTTCTCCCAC
>JANQSB010000332.1 GCA_028284295.1 Myxococcota bacterium
CCCGGCTCGGCGCCCGGCTCTCCTGGGTAGCGGCGGGGACGGAGAGAGGCGGCTCCAGGGGAAGCCACGCGAGCGTCGTGCCCACCGGCCCGGGGAAGACGCAAGCCGCGAAGGCCGCGGCGGCTGCACCCGCGAAGGCGCCGAGCACCACGATCTCCCGGCTCATCCACGACGTGCGGAGCCCGAGGACGGCGCGGAACGCGAGCCAGGGCCGCCCGAGGTGGAGGTTCGCGCCGGCCAGGCCGAAGGCGGTGGCCGCGAGCCCGAGGCATACCCGCATGGCGCCTCCCTCCACCCCGAGCGGGCCGAGCAGCGACTCGACCGCGAAGGCTCCCACCGCCAGCTGGCTCAGGACCAGCATCGACGAGAGCGGATGGTGCGGATCTGCCGGGGTCGCCTTCGCCTCGTCGACGGGACGCAGGGCGCTGCGTCCGGCGGCACCGACGTAGCGCGTCGTCGGCCGCGTGTAGCCCGAGTCGGGCACCGTCCCCGGAGCGGCAGGCAGGATCGCCGCCGGCGAGGTACCGACCGCGACCGTCTCGATCGAGATCGCCTCGTTCGGACACCCCTGGACGCAGGCCGGCGCCTCGCCGACGGACAGACGATCGCTGCACATGTCGCACTTGCGGACGATGCCCCGGCTCGCGTCGTACTGCGGGACGTCGTAGGGGCACTTGAGCAGGCAGTACTGGCACCCGATGCACTGGTCGTCCAGGTGGCGGACGATCCCGGTGACCGGGTCCTTCTCGTAGGCCTGCACGGGGCAGCCGGCCAGGCAGCCGGGGTCTTCGCAGTGGTGGCAGGCGGTGGTCACCGTCTGCAGCACCGGGCCGGCGTCCTCGACGCCGACCAGCAGACCGACGTCGCGCCAGGTCTCGGAAGGGTCGAGACCGTTCAGGTTGTGGCAGGCGGTCACGCAGGCCTTGCAGCCCGTACAGGCATCCAGATCGACCTGGAAGGCGTACTGCTCCCCCGCACCGGGAGTCGAGGACGGGATGAGGTCCCGGTAGTAGCGCTCCTGGAGCGGCGACTCGGCTTCGGCGTGGCGCTGGGCGAAACGCTCGACCGCGCTCAGGTCCTCCTGCTCCTCGAGCAGCAGGTCCAGCAGGCGCAGGCCGCCGCTGCCTTCGTCCTGCAGGGTCGGTGCGGCGCTCATGCGGATGCCCCCGCCTCGGCCGAAGCCGGGCCGGATCGTCGCGTGTGACCGCAGGGCGGCACGGCCGGTCGCTCGAGCTCGGCCACGGGGGGCAGCAGCACGAACACCTCGCCGTCGCGGATCTCGACCGGGAAGGTCCGGACCCGGTAGTCCGCGTCGCTCAGGCCCTCGCCCGTGCGCAGGGAGAAGGTCTTCTTGTGCAGCGGACACGCGACCTTCGGCTCGTCTCCGGCGCTCCCGAGCAGTCCGCGGGCGAGCACCATGTCCTTGCGGTGCGGACACCAGGCCTGGGTCGCGTACCACTCACCCCGACTCTCGAAGCGGTAGACCGCGATCTGGGTAGCACCCACCCGGACCGAAGAGCCCGCGTCGACCGGGAAGTCCCCGACGCGTCCCGCCCGGATCCAGCTCGCGGACCCGTCCTCGGTCTCTCCCGCCGGCGTCGCCCCGGCGGTGGGCCAGTCGACGGGGCGCTTCTGGCCGCGTTCCTGCTGGAAGTCCAGGCTCGGGTCCGCGTCCTCGCTCGTCGCGAAGTGACGGAACCAGCGCCGCCGCTCGGGGTCCTCCACGACCTGCTTCCACTCGCACGCGTAGCCGTCCACCAGGCGCTGCATGTCTCGCTCGAGCTGGTCGCAGACGCCCAGCGAGTCGTCCACGATCACGCGCTTGATCGCGTCGATGCCGCCGTCCATGCGCTCGATCCAGCGGGCCGTGCGCTCGAGCGGGTTCGCGGTGCGGATGTAGTACATCAGGAAGCGGTCGATCAGCCGGATGACCGTCTGCTCGTCGACGTCGCTCGCCACCAGGTCGGCGTGCCGCGGCGTCGCACCGCCGTTGCCACCCAGGTAGAGGTTCCAGCCGTTCTCGGTGGCGATCACGCCGAAGTCCTTGGACTGGGCCTCGGCACACTCGCGCACGCAGCCCGACGCCGCGGACTTGAGCTTGTGGGGTGCGCGCAGCCCGCGGTAGCGCTCTTCGAGTCGGATGGCGAAGCCGGTGCTGTCCTGCACGCCGTAGCGACACCAGGTCGAGCCGACGCAGCTCTTGACGGTTCGCAGCGCCTTGCCGTAGGCGTGCCCGCTCTC
>JANQSB010000339.1 GCA_028284295.1 Myxococcota bacterium
GCAGGCTCGTCGAGAGCAGCACCTCGAGCTCCGGGCGGGTGTCCGGCCGTGCGAGGGGACGCGGGCCGTGCGCCGGGGCGCGTACCACGCGGATCGGTCCCATGGGCTCCTCGATGGGCGCGGGCACCTCCATCAGCTTCACGACCCCCGCGGAGAGCATCCAGGCGACGGCCACCAGTACCAGCGGCGCGGCCCGGCGGATCCTGCGTGCCAGGCGGCGCGCCTGCCGTCGCTGTCTCCTCGCCGCCCGCGCACTCTCGTCCATGCGCGGCTATATCGGGTCGATTCGACGGCGGCTTGACGGTGCCGGCGCACCTTGCCTGCACACGCGTTGCACATCGCCGTCGGCGCGAGTTCCAGGCCCACGCGAGGCCGTCCGCGCTCGTCGGAATCAGCAATCAGGAATCAGGCGCCGACGTGAACCACGATCTCGCGCTGGGCGCGGGCGTTGCGATGTTCCCAGAGGAAGATGCCCTGCCAGGTCCCCAGGGTGAGTCGGCCGGCCTGCACCGGAATCGAGAGAGAGGTCGCGGTCAGGGCGGCCTTGATGTGCGCGGGCATGTCGTCGGGCCCTTCCGCGGTGTGCGTGTACAGGCGATCGTCCTCGGGCACCAGGCGCGCGAGCCAGGCCTCGAGGTCGCGCCGGGCCGACGGGTCCGCGTTCTCCTGGATGGTCAGGCTGGCCGAGGTGTGCGGAATGAAGACCGTGCACAGGCCATCGGAGACGCCGCTCGCGGCCGCGGCATCGCACACCCGGTCCGTGATCTCGTGCAGGCCCTGGCCCGGGACCGAGATCCGGAATCGCTGGGTGGGCACCCCGAGCTCAGTGCGCCAGCAGGTCGCGCGCGATGGAGGAGATCTGGATCTCGTCGGTGCCCGCATAGATCTGCAGCACCTTCGCGTCGCGACACAGCTGCTCGACCTGGTACTCCGACATGTAGCCGTTGCCGCCGTAGATCTGCACCGCCTCGAGGGCGACCTCCATGGCGGCCTGAGCCGAGTAGAGCTTCATGGCCGAGGACTCGGCGAGGGTCGGGCGCCGCCCCGCGTCCACCATCTCGATGTGGCGGAACACCAGGTTCTGGATGTTGGTCCGCGCCACCTCCATCTTGGCGAGCTTGAGCTGGACCAGCTGGAACTCCCCGATGGGCCGATCGAACTGCACGCGCTCCTTCGCGTATTGGACGGACAGCTCGAGGCAGCGCTCGACGATCCCGAGCGCCATGGCGGCCACCCCCGAACGCTCGGTCGAGAAGGTCTGCTTCGCGCCCTCGCGGGAGGGCTGGGCCTCGCTCTCGCCCAGCAGGCGGTCCGGCTCGGCCACCACGTCCGTCAGGAAGAGCTCGCCCGTCGGCGAGGAGTGCAGCCCCATCTTGCGCATCGGCTTGCTCTGCTCGAGTCCCTTCATGCCGCGATCGAGCACGAAGTTGAGGATCTTCCGCTCGCGCATCGGCACGCCCTCTTCTTCGAGCTTGCAGATGAAGATGATGGTGTCCGCATAGGGGCCGTTCGTGATGAAGGTCTTGCTCCCGTTCAGCAGGTAGCTCCCGTCCGGCTGGCGCCGGGCGCTGCTCTTCATGCCGCCGAACGCGTCGGAGCCCGAGCCCGGCTCGGTGATCGCCCAGGCGCCCACCTTGTCGAGGGTGAGCAGATCGAGACCCCAGCGCTCCTTCTGGGCGATGGTGCCCTTGGACATGATCGCCCCACCGGTGAGACCCATGCTCACCCCCATGGCGGTCACCATGCCGGGGCAGTAGCGACAAAGCTCGATGATGGGGATCAGGGTCATCGCCGCCGAGTCACCCTTGGCGCCCACGCTGCCGCGGGGCACCAGCTCATCCTCGGCCTTCTGCTCGCTCCGTTCGGGCTTTGCCTCTCCCTCCTTCTTGCCCGCCTTCTCGCGCTTCATCTCGCGCTCGAAGCGGGTTCGCGCCATCTCGTCCATCCCGAAGGTCGAGAAGAGCTTCCGCAGAAGGTCATAGGGCGGCATGTCGCCGTGCTCGAGCTCCTCGAGGTTCGGAACGATCTCCGACTCGATGAAGCGGCGGACCGCCTCGCGGATCATCTGATGCTGCTCACTCCACTCGATCATCACTCTTCTCCAGTTCGGGACGGGCCGTCTCCCGCGGGTTCCGGGGCGTCCCCGGCGCGCAGACGAATCTCCGTGATCTCGGCGGGCGCCGCCAGTCGCATCGGGGGACCCCAGAAGCCGGTCCCGCGGCTCACGTAGAGCTGCGCCTCGCCCCGGCGGTAGAGGCCCGCCACGAAGGGAACGGCGAGGCGCACGAAGTACTCGAAGGGCCAGATCTGGCCACCGTGGGTGTGGCCGGAGAGCTGGAGGTCGATGCCCATGCGGCTGGCCTTCTTGAAGGTGCTCGGGTCGTGGGCCAGCAGGAGCACCGGCCTTCCGAGCGGGAGCCCCTCGAGCGCGGCGTCGAGGTCCTCGCCGCCGAAGGTCTCGTAGCCCGACCGGTGGTCGTCCACGCCCGCCAGCTCGAAGCACGCGCCGGCCTGCTCCAGGGTCACGCGCTCGTTGCGCAGAACCCGCATCCCGAGCTCGCGCATGCGCTCGCACCAGGGGTCGGCACCGGAGTAGTGATCGTGGTTGCCCGTGACGAAGAAGACACCGTGGCGCGCCCGCAGCCCTCCGAAGGGAGACACCTCGTCGCGAAGCTTCGAGACGCTGCCGTCGACGAGGTCACCCGTCACGGCCACCAGGTCCGGCTCGAGGGCGTTGACGCGCTCCGTCAGCTCGCGCGCGAAGCGATGGTCGAGCAGCGGACCGATGTGGATGTCGGAGATCTGCACGATCCGGAAGCCGTCGAGGACCTTCGGCCAGCGGTCCAGGTGGATCTCGATCGCAACCAGTCCCGGCCCACCGCGCCAGCCGCGCAGGCCGAACGCGACGAAGGCAAGCGCCGCGAGCAGCACGCCCCCGGCCCGCAGGGCAGCCAGCGAGGAGTCCCCCGCCGCCGACTCGCCCGCGGCCGCCTGGACCTGACCGGCACCCAGGAGCCCGGCCAGCGCCATCAGGGCGTCGCTCGAGGCGACCCCCAGGAACAGGTAGAAGAAGAGCCCCATCCACAGGCTGGCCGGCCAGGCGATGACGCGCGAGAGAGGCGGTCGCAGGGTGCGCTCGCCGACGGGCTGCAGGATCAGGAGCGAGGCGCAGCCCGCCAGCGTCCACAGCGCCGCGCGCTCGAGGCCGGGCGACAGGCCCACGTCGACCACCAGCCGCTGGGCCAGATACCAGTGGCCGCCGACGAAGACGCCCGCGAAGAGCAGGAAGAAGGGGATGGCGATCAGGAGGCGCGGCACGGCGGGGAGTCTCGCGCGCCGCGGCGGCCGGTCAAGGCCGGAGCCCGCTCGGGCGCGCCGCTCAGCCGTTCAGGAGCGGCTCGAAGCGCTGCTTGTCGTTCGCCTTCATGTAGGCGTCGTGGCCGGTGATCGTCCCGTCCTTGGCGTACTGGAAGAGGACGTCGTCCATCGCCTGCATGCCGTCCTTCTTGCCCGACTGGATGATCGAGTAGAGCATCTGGTTGTTGGCTTCGCGGATCACGTTCGGCAGGCCGGAGGTGCGCAGCAGGATCTCGTTGCAGGCGACCCGACCCTTCCCGTCGGCGGTCTTCAGCAGCAGCTGGGACACGATGCCGGCCAGCGACTCGGACAGGCTCAGGCGGATCATGTTCTGCTCGTCGGCCGGGAAGGCGTCGATGATGCGGTCGATGGTCTTGGCGGCGTTGTTGGTGTGCAGGGTGCCGAAGACCAGCATGCCCATCTCGGCGGCGGTGATCGCGAGCGCGATCGTCTCGCGCTCGCGCATCTCGCCCACCAGGATGACGTCCGCGTCCTGGCGGATGGCCGAGCGGAGCGCGTTCTCGAAGGAGAGGCTGTGGAGGCCCACCTCCCGGTGCGAGAAGGTCGCCGTCTGGTGCTGGTGCACGAACTCGACCGGGTCTTCGATGGTGACGATGTGCTTCGGGTAGGTCTTGTTGATCTTGTCGATGATGGCGGCGAGGGTGGTCGACTTGCCGGAGCCGGTCGGCCCCGTGACCAGCACCAGGCCCTGGTCGAGATGGGCCAGGGTCTCGATGGCCTGGGCCAGGCGCAGCTGCTCCATCGTGATGATGTCTTCGGGAATGATCCGGAAGACCGCCCCGGCGCCGTTCTGCTGCACGAAGTAGTTGGCGCGGAACCGCGCGACGCCTTCGAGCCCGTAGGCGAAGTCGACGTCGTTGGTCTCGCAGAACTCGGTCCAGTGCTTGGGAAGCGCGATCTCCTCGAGCATGCCGCGCAGGCCGTCGTCGGTCAGGACCTCCTGGCCCTCGACCTCGCGCAGCGAGCCCTTCTGCCGGACCCGCGGCACAAGGCCCGCCGCCAGGTGCAGGTCCGAGCAATCGTTGTCCTTGAGGTAGCCGAGCAGGCTGTCGAGTCGTGCCATGGTTTGCGTCCCTGTCTCAGGCCTGGCCCGTGACCAGCTTCTTGTCCTCGGCGAAGCGCAGGGCGACCTCCTTCTCGACGACACCGGTTCGCACCAGGTCGTTGAGGGACTGCTCGAGCAGGTACATGCCCTGGTTCTTGCCCGTCTGGATCGCCGACTTGATCTGCACCGTCTTCTCTTCGCGCACCAGGTTCGAGATCGCCTTGTTGAGCACCAGCACCTCGAGCGCCGGAACGCGACCACCGCCCTCCTTCTTCGGCACCAGGCGCTGGGAGATCACCGCCCGCAGCGACTCCGAGAGCATGGTGCGCACCTGGCCCTGCTCGGCCGAGGGGAAGGCGCCGATCATGCGATTGATGGTGCGGACGGCGTTGTTGGTGTGCAGGGTCGCCAGCACGAAGTGGCCGGTCTCCGCCGCCGTCATGGCCAGCGAGATGGTCTCGAGGTCGCGCAGCTCGCCGATCACGATGATGTCCGGGTCCTCGCGCAGGGCGCCGCGGAGGGCGCGCGCGAAGCTGCCCGTGTGCTTGCCCGCGTGTCGCTGGTTGACCAGGCAGCGCTTCGAGCGGTGGATCACCTCGATGGGATCCTCGATGGTGAGGATGTGCTCGTCGCGCGTCTCGTTGATCAGGTTGACGAGCGCAGCGAGGGTCGCCGACTTGCCGCAGCCCGCCGGACCGGTGATCAGCACCATGCCCTGGTGGTACTCGGTGAAGCGTCGGAGCTCCTCGGGCAGTCCCAGCCCTTCGAGGGTCGGCGGCTCGGCGTCGATGGAGCGCAGGACCACGTCGAAGCCGCGCTGCTGCCGGTAGGCGTTGGCACGGAAGCGACCGATCCCGGGCAGCTCGAGGCAATAGTCGAGCTCCCCGGTGTGCCCGATCTCCGCGCGCTGGGCATCGTCCAGGGAGGACATCACGAAGGCCTCGGCTTCTTCGACGGCGAGCGGGGTCGGACTCATCTCGACGAGGGTTCCGGCGAGGCGCTGCTTGGGCGTGGCGCCGGCATGGATGTGGACGTCGCTGGCGCCCGACTGCACGGCGTCTTGCAGCAGCTGGGCGAGACGCTGCAGGTGCGGCTGGCTGGGGTCGCACACCTCGAGCTCGAGCGACGGGCCTTCGTAGGCGGGGACCGCGACGGGGGCCGGCAGCTCGACGGAGGGCAGGGATCCCGAAGCAGCGGCCGGGGCCGGAGCTTGCGAGGGCTGCGGAGCCTGGGCCTGGGCGTCCCCAGTCGGCGGAGCCTCTGTCTCCAGCTCGAGGGGCGGCGCCGCGAAGGACGCATCCGCGGCCGGCTCGGGCGCTGCGGTCTGCGGGCGGGCGGGAGGCTCGGGCCGGGGCTTCGGCGGCGCGGCCGGCGCTTCACCGCGGGCCGCGGCCTGCTTGGCGCGATGCTTCGCGATCAGGTCCTTCTGGACGGCGAGCAGCTTCTCGAGCTGGCGCTCGTTGATCGCGCCCGACTCGACCAGGACCGCGCCGAGCTGCTTGTCGTTGCTCGCGCTCTCCAGAGCCCGGGCGAGCTGCGCGGCGTCGATCAGCTTCATCTGGACCGCGATGCGGCCCAGCAGCGGGGTCGTCTTCTTGGCAGCCATGGCGCGGGCGTTATCGGCAGGTCGGGAGCCCGCGTTGAGTCCGCTACGCTGGTCGCGCGATGCCCCCCGAAGCTCAGCAAGGTGCAGGAGAGAGCGCCACCGGCCCCCCGGGCTCCCTGGAGGGCTTCCAGCGCAAGCACCTGCGCAAGCTCGCCCACGCCCTCAAGCCCGTCGTGCATGTCGGTGCGGCTGGAATCCGTCCATCCCTGCTCGACGCCCTGGCGGACGCGCTCGAGCAGCACGAGCTCGTGAAGGTCCGGCTGCACGAGCCCGAGGACAAGAAGGCCCTGGCGAGGTCGCTGGCCCGGGAGAGCGGGGCCGAGCTCTGCGGACTGGTCGGCCACACGGCCATCCTCTACCGGGCGCATCCGAGCGATCCCCGAATCGAGCTGCCCGTCCGCGAGTGAGGGCCCGAAGCGTGCTCCGCAGCGCCACGCGCCGCGCAGCGGCGACCGCCGGCATCGCCTGGATGGCGATGGTCGGCCCGGCCGTCGCGCAGCCGGTCGCTCCCGGCGAGGTGGTGCTCGAGGACTCGATCGCCGTCGAGGTGCTCGGCCGCGACCTCGTGGCCTTCGACCTGCTGGGGACCGGCCAGCTCAGCGAGCGCCTGGAGCTGGACGAGGAGGTGCTCTTCACCGCGTCGCGCGGCCGGGTCGCCCTGGTGCTGACGACCCGCCGCATGCTGGCGGCCACCCCCGATTCGTCTTCCTGGCGCAGCGAGCGCTACCGGATCACCGAGCGCCCCCAGGAGAGCGCCTGGATCTCGCAGACCCTGGCGATGGTGGTGACCGGCGAGCGCGTGCTCGCCTTCTTCGGCAGGGGGAACTGGGCCGAGGAGAGCTTCGGACCCCGCGAAGAGGTCTCGTTCGCGCGCATCGGACCGGCGACGGCGGTGGTCGTGACGGGGCGACGCGCCCTGGGCGTGAGCGGCGAGCGCGGAGGCTTCTTCGAGATCGAGCTGCGGCTGAACGAGACGATCGAGTCCGTGAAGGCGGTCTCGAGCATCGCCACGGTCACGACCAGCCAGCGCACCCTGCTCTTCAAGGGTCCATCGGGGCGCTGGACCGAGCGGGCGCGCACCCTGCGCTGAGCCGCGACCTCAGTCCCCGGCCACAGCGCCGCTGGGGCTGCCCCGGAAGGCCCCGAAGATCCGCTCGCGAATCCCGCGATGGGCCAGGGGCAGGAGCCCGAGCACCAGGACCACCGCACTCGCGACGTAGAAGCGCGGCGTCCCGAACTCGAGCAGGGTCGAGCCGAAGAACGCCAGCGCCACGGCGCGAACGGGGGAGCCCAGGATCACGGCCGCCGAGAAGGGAACGATCGGCAGGGCCGCGAGCCCCGACCCCAGGTGGAAGGGTGTCAGCGGACCCGCCGGATGCGCGGTGGAGATGCCCACCAGGAAGGGGCCCGCGGCTTCGGCCCGGCGCTGGAAGTCGGCAGCACGGGTTCCCAGCCAGTCGTGGATGAAGTCCCGTCCCATCCAGCGGGCGCTCGCGTACCACAGGAAGGCGGAGATGATGATGCCGAAGGCGCCGAGCCCGGCACCCAGCAAGGGCCCGAAGGCCACGCCTCCGGCCAGCAGCACGACCATCGAGGGCAGCCCCAGGAAGGTCCGGAAGACCACGATGACCAGGTAGACGAGCCAGGCCCGCCAGCCGAGGCCCGCCACCACCGCCGCCACGGATTCCGTCGAGAGCTCGAGCCCCAGCTCCCGGCGGGCGTAGACCCCGCCCCAGAAGAGCAGCGCGATGATGGCGAGGACGAGGGCGGCCTGGACGATCTTCACGCGGGGCAATCTAGGGAAGGTCTGCGCGGGGCGCCGACCCCGCGCAGCCCGCAGACGCGAGGGGTTCGCCCGGACCCGACGTCACCATCCGCGCAGGTCGACCTCCCAGCTGTCGACGACCGCCTCTCCGGAGACCAGGTGCAGCCGCTCGTGGTACGCGACGGTCGGGTCGACGTGGGCCGGCGTGACGCGGATGCGATCTCCGACCGCGACCGGTGTCTCGGGCGCGAAGGTGATGTGCTCGTCGGAGCAGAACCACAGCTTGCCGCCGTCGGGAAGCGACGGGTTGCCGTGATCCATCCCCAGCGACTTGAGCCCACCGTCGGCGACCGCGAAACGCTCCGAGACCGAGATGACGCTGCACCAGAGCTGCAGCGCCTGACGCAACGGAAGCCCGAGCTTCGCGTAGGCGGTGTCCATCAACGCATAGGAGCCGGCCTGGATCTCCGTCGCCCAGCGGTTGCAGTCGTAGGTCCCCGTCCCACCCGCGGACACGACCTCTCCCCCGACGTCGGCATGGGCGCGGAGCAGCAGCTCCATGCTCTCCTCGCAGCCCTTTTCGCGCGCGTCGCGGTCCTCGTTTCCCACCACGTGGCCCTCGTAACCCATCACCCCGCGCACCTCGAGACCGTTCGTGCGAGCGAGATCCGCCAGCGAACCCGCCTGCTCGACCGGACAGCCGCAGCGCGGCAGACCCACGTTCACGTCGATCAGCACCTCGCGCAGCCCGGCAGCCGCCGCTGCGCGCAGCGTCGCCTCGGAGTCGATGGCCACCGTCACGCGCGCGTCGAGGGCCGCCAGCCGCTTCAGCCTCTCGGGATCGACTACCTCGTTGGCGAGCAGCAGGTCGTCCCCCAGCCCGGCCGCCGCCATCCCGACCATCTCGCGCACCGTGGCGCAGGTGAAGTTGCGATGACCGCGACCCGCCTGCCGCCGCGCCAATGCGGTGCACTTGTGGGCCTTCACGTGCGGTCGAAGACGGTCGCCGGGGAGTGCTGCCGAGAGGAGGTCCAGGTTCGCGTCGAGATCGTCGACGTCCACCAGCAGGGCGGGGGTCGCGAGGTCGTGGATGGTTCGCGTCATGGCGAGCGAAGGCTACCGCGGGTCGCCGTCGGCGGGCCTGCCCCCCTGCGAAACCCAGTCGAGAAGGCGCCTCCCGACGACCTCGGGCTCGGTCATGGCCAGCAGGTGCCCGGTCTCCCGGGACTCGAGCTGGATGCACGACGAGAGAGCAGCGGCCCGCTCGACCAGGGTCAGCGGGAAGCTCCCCTTGCCGGCGTGGAGCCACAGGGTCGGCACGCGAAGCGACGGGATCTCCGCGAACAGGTCCTGCCCCGAGCCCAGCTGGAACACCGAGGCCTCGACCTCGGGCGCGCACTTGAGCTCCACGCGGCCGTCGGCGCGGTCGCGGAAGCCGTCGCGCAGGTACGCGTCGAGCACCTCGCCCTGCCAGTCCGCGAAGACGCCGCGCCGCGCCCAGCTCTGGCGGATCGCATCGCGCGAGGGAAAGACCGCGCTGCGCCGCCGGGCGACCGCCGCCATCGGATGCTCGCCTTCTCCCGCGTAGGCGCCGACGCGCTCGCCCGGCGGCGGGATCAGCACGGGGTCGAGCAGCGCCAGGGTCTCGAAGCGCTCCGGCTCGCGGACCGCCGCCGTCAGCAGGCAGCTCCCGCCGAAGGAGTGACCGACACCGAAGCCGACCCGCTCGACTTCGAAGCGATCGCACAGGGCCGATGCGACGGCCCGCCAGTCGGCGACGAACTCCTCCCACTCGTAGGAGTCGGGCGCGGGCGGCGCGCTCGAGTCGCCATGGCCGCGGGAGTCGAAGGCCAGGACGCGGAAGCGCTCGCGCAGGCAACGGGCCAGCGGCTCGTAGAGCGAAGCGCAGAAGCCGTTCGCATGGGAGATGATCGCCAGCGGCCCGTCGCCGCCGAAGTCCACGAGGCCGAGCTCGACGCCGCGCTCTCGCAGGGACAGTTTCTCGCGGATCATCTCACCAGACGGCGCCGCGGCGAGGCGGCGACGGAGCTCGGTCCCGACCTGGACTGGAGGGGAGTGATCGAGCGTAGCAGCCGGATCCGTGAAGCCGGAGCTCGACCCGACCGGAAGAGCTCCGGCTCAGCTCTCCAGCTCGGTCATCGCGTCGTCGAGAGCCTTGCCGTACATGCGCTCGACCAGGGCCTGCTGCTCTTCGTTGAGCTGGGTGAAACGGATCCCCATGCCCTCGTCCTCGCTCATCATGTCGACGCCGGTGTTCACGCTGGCCACCTCGCCCGAGAGCGAGTGGGTCTCCCCGGTCTCGGCGACGTGGATCCGCAGGTTGAAGGGCGTGCCGATCGGGAGCGGGTCCGGCGTCGAGACGAACACTCCGCCGCGCGAGATGTTGGTCATGAGGCACTCGCGGAGGCGACCGAGCGACTCGAAGCTCACGCGCAGCTGGGAGGGGACGCGCAGCGACTGCTGCTTGTCGACATGCTCGCGCTGGCCGGTGCGGAAGTGGGACGCCAGGATCCGTTTCAGGAAGGTCCAGCGCTCCAGCTGCTCGACCGAGAGGCCCTGGTCCTCGCGCATGCGCTCGAGGCGGCCGTACTCGCGGAAGACCGAGAGCATGTTCTCCATGGCCGGCCTATCGGCAGGCCGACGGCCGCACCTGATGTGCGAATCAGCGGTCCTGGAGGCAGTCCCGGCACAGGGTGTTGCGCGACATCCCGTTCTCGGTGACGCCCACGAAGGCTCGGGAGCCCCGCGGGAGCTGGCGCTGGCAGTCCGCACAGCTCTGACCCTGGTTGAGCACCAGCGGCTGCCAGCCGATCACGTCGGGGAAGACCGGGCGCTCGCGCGGGGGCTCGGGCGGCTTCTCCGCGGCCTCGTCCTTTCGGATCTCGTCCTCGGCCACGTCCGCCCAGCTGCGCTCGCCGCCCCGGCCCCAGCCGTACCCGTGCCTCCGCCTTCGATGGTGACGGTGCCGGCGCCGGATCCGGTCGCGAGTGGCGTCGGCCTCCTCGAGGACGTCCTCCATCAGCTCGCCGACGTCGTCGGTGACGTTCTCGACCACCGTGAAGACCTCTTCCAGCACGTTTCGGACCAGGTTCGAGGTGGGGACCCGGAGATCCTCCGCGAGCCTTCGGATGTCCTCGGAGAGCTGCTCGGAGATCCGGGTGTGGAGGACCCGCTCCTTGCGGGCCCGGCGGCGGCGCTCGTCCATGCGCTCGGCCCTCCTGCGCGCGCGGTCGCGCATCCGCTCCTTGCGGCTGCCCTCCCAGCACGTCCGGTCGGTGCGACCCGTTTCGTCCCTGCCAGAGCCGGCAGCCTCGCCCTCGGAGTCGGAGTCGGAGTGGGAATGGGTGTTGCCCGTGTCGTCTGTGCTCATGGTGAACACATTGCAACACGATGTATCACAACGTCAATGCAGCCAGTGCCTTGCACCCGCGGGGAATTTCCTGCACCCCGCCCACGGCGGCGCCTCGGAGCGTCCAGCACCCTGGCCAGGCGAAGGTGGCGCGTTCGCCCGCTAGTTCAGGCTGCGCTCGCGCCGGTAGCGGCCGTCTTCGAAGGTGTCGAAGTGCTTGCCGAGCAGCGGGTGCTCGATGGGGAGGCCGCTCTCGTCCAGCTCCAGGTGGCGCTCGGCCACGTAGGTGGCGTGGTCCGCGTCGTGGACCAGCACGTGGTACCAGGGGCGGTCCCGCGGCGGCTTCGAGCGGGCGACCTCGTGGTACCACTCCTCAGTTCCCTGGTAGCTGGCGTCGACGTCGATGACGACACCGCGGTAGTCGAAGCGCAGGTGGTGCACCACCTGACCGATGTCGAACTTCGCGTCCTTGTCGCGGGTCATCGGGAATCGTCCCGGATCACAGGTAGCTGAGCCAGCGCTCGTACTTGGCATCGCGTCCGGCCACGATGTCGAAGAACGCCGTCTGCAAGAGCTTCGTGATCGGACCGCGGGTGCCGCTGCCGATCCGGCGGTGGTCGACCTCCCGAATCGGGGTCACCTCGGCGGCGGTGCCGGTGAGGAAGAGCTCGTCGGCGATGTACAGCTCGTCCCGGGTGAGCGGCGTCTCGGCGACCTCGATGCCCTTGTCGCGCGCGATCTCGATCACGGCATTGCGGGTGATGCCGTCGAGCACGGTGGGAAGGGGCGGCGTGTAGAGGCGCTCGCCCTTCACCAGGAAGATGTTCTCGCCGCTGGCCTCGGACACCAGCCCGGCGGTGTCCAGCATGATCGCCTCGTCGTAGCCGTCGAGCAGCGCTTCCCGCTTCGCCAGGATCGAGTTCACGTAGTCGCCGCAGGTCTTGCCCTTGGTCATCTTGGCGTTCACGTGGTGACGCGAGAAGGTCGAGACCTTGGCGCGGATTCCGTTCTGCACTCCCTCGTCACCCAGGTAGGCGCCCCACGACCAGGCCATGACCGCCACCCGGATGGGATTGTCGGCGGGGTTGAGGCCCATCGACCCCGACCCGATGAAGACGAGGGGCCGGATGTAGCCCTCGTCCAGGTGGTTCGCGGGAAGGACCTCGCGGATCGCCTGGCCCACCTGCTCCTCGCTGAAGGGGATCTCGAGCAGGTTGATGTGCGCCGAGGTGAAGAGACGGTGCACGTGCGGCCCGAGCTGGAAGATGGCCGAGCGACCGTCCTCCGCCTTGTAGCAGCGGATGCCCTCGAAGACGCCCAGCCCGTAGTGCAGGGTGTGGGTCAGCAGGTGGACATGGCCGTCCTGCCAGTCGACCCACTCCCCGTCGAGCCAGATCTTCTCGCCCGTCACGCCTTCGGCCACGCTCTTCTCCCTCGCCTCTCCCGCGCCTGGGCGACCCGTGTCTTCGGGGCCCGACTCGCCGGGGCGGGGTGCGACGGCCGCGTCAGCGCCGCAGCAGCCGACCGATGAGACCCCGGCCCTTGTCCTTGCGCATGTTGATGAGCCGCAGCTCGCGCATCGCCTCCACGCAGTCGGGCTTGATCTGCACCGCCCGCGTGAACATCGCCTCGGCGCCGCGGCCGTCCCCGACCACCTTGCACAAGCGACCGAGGAACAGGTAGGGCTTCTCCTGATCGCGCGCCAGCTTCACCGCCCGCTTCATGTGTGCGAGCGCCTCCTGGACCACGGTGGCGTTGTCGGGGTTGCAGAGATAGAAGCACCAGGCGTAGTGGGCGAGATACTCGCCGTCCCGGGGGCGGGCCTCGCGCGCCCGGGCGAAGTGGCCGAGGGCCCGCTCGTAGTCGCGCTGCCGCAGCATCATCTCGCCCTGCTGGAAGTCGACCTCGGCGCTCACGGCCTGCTGGTCGCTCCGGGCCTGGGCGGCCTGTCGCTCGCCGCGCTTCCGTTGGGCCATGTAGTCGAGGCGCCGCTGGGGATCGAGCAGGGTCGCGTGCGCCTCGGACACCATCTCGAAGACCTCGGCGGCCATCTGCCGGACGGTGTCGCTCGCGTTGACGAAACGATCCGGGTGGGTCTTGCGCGCGATGCGCTCGTAGGCGGACTCGATCTGATGCGGGGCCGCATCCTCCTCGACGTCGAGCATGTGGAAGTAGCTCTTGCCGCGCAGCCGCTCCGCCAGGGAGGCGAGCTCCTCTCGCAGGCGGCTCTCTCCGCGCCCGGGCTGCCCGTTCCGCGCCGCCGCGGGCACGCTGGTCGCCTCCGCCGTCGGAGGCACCGCCTCCACAGCCTGGGGCTCACCCGACAGCTCGAGCAGCTCGGCGGCGACCAGGGCCTGGAAGGTCCGGCGCATGCCCTCGTCCTCGCCGCAGATCTGCAGCAGGGTCCTCGAGCCGTCGACGCTCTCGATCAGGGCCTGCTCCTCCGGCTCGAGGTCGACGTCCTGGAATCGGTAGAAGGGGCTCTGGGCCCGGCCCACCGGTCGCTGTCCGTTGGCGGCGAAGAAGGTCTCGACCCGCGAGAGCGGTGTCCAGTTCCGGACGCCTTCGAGGATGATGTTGGCGGGACTGGTCTCCAGGGCCAGGGTGTTGCCGCGCTTCAGTCGACTGCCGATCTCGAGCTTGAAGGCGCCTCGGCGCCAACCGAACATCTCGTACAGCTTGCTCTCGGCCTGCTCGCGCAGGGCCGCCGTGATCTCGTCCTCGGTGATGACGTCCATGGCCACCAGGATCTGGCCCTGCAGCCCCTCGCCCTTCTGCATGCGGGCGAGCGACTCGGCGACCGCCTCCTTGGAGAGCTTGCCGGTGCGAACCAGGTAGTTGCCCAGACACTCTCCGACCAGGTTCGACTTCACGGCCACCGGGTGGCCTTCCTTCAGCTGGATGGCCTTCTTCTTCTTGCCGCTGTTGATCATCAGCACGCCGGTGGCGCGCAGGCCGTGCAGGTGGTGCAGCAGGTGGGCGAAGCCGATCTCGGAGAGGTCGCCTTCCACCCGCGGCCCTTCCCGGCGTCGCTTGGCGGCGCGCTTGTGGATCGGCGGCGACGCCTTGACGTGCTCCTTCACCCGGGCCAGGAGCTCGTCGAGTGGCACGGGCTTCGCGAGCAGGGCCTGGGCGCCGAGGGCGTGCGACCGCTCCTCGTACTGCGGTGTGATGCGGCTTCCGCTGGTGAGCAGGACCGGGGTGTCCCCGAGCTCTCCTTCCAGGGACCGGATGGCCGCCAGGACCTCGAAGCCGTCGCGCCGGGGCAGGGTGAGATCGAGCAGCACGATCGACGGGCACTCGGCCCGAACCGTCTCGAGGGCCTGGTCACCGTCGTGGGCCGCGATCGCCCGGTAGCCCTCGTCGCCGAGAGCCTTCTCGAGGATCTTGAAAAGCTGGCGATCGACGTCGGCGCACAGGATCGTCGCGGCCATGGATGCTCCTCCGCCGGGGAGTATCGGCGGGACGGAGCCTTTCACTTGAGTGGCAACCGGGCCGGCCGTCGGCCCGTGCTCAGGAAGCGGAAGCGGCCGCGCAGAAGGCGGCCAGGCTCTCGCGGTAGGGCGGTCGGGCGATGCCCCGTTCGGTGATGATGCCCGACACGAGGCGCGCCGGCGTCACGTCGAAGGCCGGATGCCGCGCAGCCACTCCCTGCGGTGCCAGCGGCCGACCGTGGAGCGCCAGCACCTCCTCGGGGCTTCGCTCCTCGATCGGGATGCCCTCTCCCGACGCGGTCGCGAGATCGATGGTGGAGAGGGGCGCGGCCACGTAGAAGGGGACCCCATGCTCTCGCGCCAGCACCGCTAGGGGATAGGTACCGATCTTGTTCGCCACGTCGCCGTTGGCGGCCACCCGGTCGGCCCCGACGATCACGAGGTCCACCTCTCCCTGCTGCAGCAGGTGACCCGCCATGTTGTCGGTCAGCACGGTGACGGGAATCGCGTCCCGCGCCAGCTCCCAGGCGGTGAGCCGCGAGCCCTGCAGGAAGGGCCGCGTCTCGTCGGCCAGGACCGAGACGACCCGGCCCTGCTCGATGGCGGATCGCACCACGCCCAGGGCGGTGCCGTGGCCGGCCGTCGCCAGCGCACCGGCGTTGCAGTGGGTGAGGACGCGCGCGCCCTCCGCGCGCCGGGGCACCACCTCGACACCCGCCCGTCCGAGTGCGCGGTTCGTCGCCACGTCCTCTTCGAGCAGCCGCTTCGCCTCGGCGACGAGCGCCTCTCGTGCGGCCGCCACCCCGGCATCCCGCGAGGCGCGCAGACACGCCCGCATCCGCTCGATCGCCCAGAAGAGGTTTACGGCGGTGGGTCGGGTCCGCGCCAGCCGCTCACAGGCGCGTTCGACGTCGGCCTCCAGACCCTCGAGGTCGTCCGCCTCGCTGACCCGGGCCGCGCGGGCGATCCCGAGCGCCACCGCGCAACCGATGGCCGGCGCGCCAC